>BJGO01000174.1 GCA_014190535.1 Bacteroidota bacterium
ATCAGTGCCCCGCTGTAGCAACACCCCATCAATGAACACCCGTTCAGAACCGGCCAGTACAATGATAAATGTTTCACCATTATTACCCTGCAGTCGGTATGGCCCTTGATTACCTTCTTGTCCGGTGAACTGATTTCGGGCATACTTACCCCGCACAAGTGCAACGCTGGCTTTCGTGTTTCCGGTAAACGTATTATTCAGCGCATAACTGCTGAATACAGAGGCGCCCTGTAAATTCTTGTAATAATTCATAAAATATCCGGCCGGGCGTTTAATTTCAAAATCGCCAATGGTCAGGTTATTATTGTCTTTCCTCAGTTGGATAAATACCCGGTCAAAATCCTGAAGCTGCTGGGTATTTCCCTCGGGTTGTATGGGGATGTTGTTATCGGTTAAGGCGGCACTAAGCATAATATTGCCGGGTAACATGCCCTGCATCTGCAGGTTGAACGCAGAGTTGACGACAACATCTTGTTGATTGCCAAAAGAAATACCGCGGGCAAAACTGCCATTGTAATTTACTAAGCCCATATCTAAAATTCCGGCTGAAGACTTAGGTGGTATATAAAAAAAATTGCTTCTGATCAGGCTGTCCGTTCGTTGAAAGGTGTTGTAATCCTTATGCTGATAACGGGTAGTCAGATTGGCAGGTAAAACGGTATACGTTGCCCGGATGGAGTCGCCGGTGGGTTTATTGATCCAATACAAGCGGGCCTTATAATAATCTATTCGATAGTCTGATTGCGCTATGAGCTGTTTCGATTGATTATATACACGTAAACTGTTGTATACCAAGCTCAAGGTGTCGAGTTGTATGGAGTCGCCTTTTACCGTAAAGCTACCGTAACGGTAAAAGGAGATCTGCTGAGCACGCACATATGAAATACTAAGCAATAGAATCAGAGTAATTATGACGTTGTAGCGTTTCAATGCGTGTATTACGGATGATAAAATTAGATTCAGAAGCCTGTATTATGGATAATCTTACAAACAAATAACTCAGGGGTTTAGTAAAATGAAGTCAATAGAAACGGAATTTCTTGTTTTTTCTTGTGAATATTGAACAGTTAAGTTTAAATTCTATGAATGGCATCAAGCTCAATCTAACCGACTATCGTATCCTGATGTTTCTACCGGTGCTGATCGCCGGTTTATTTTATTACAATGCCATCCCCGGCGAATATGTGCTGGACGATGGTCTGGTGCTCAATCGAAACGAATTCGTGAAGAAGGGATTTAGCGGTATTGCCGATATCCTTATGCACGACAGCTTTTATGGATCCGTGGGTAAAATTGCCAATCTCAATGGTGGCCGCTATCGCCCGCTATCATTGGTTACCTACGCCATAGAACACCAATTTTATGGGCTTAATCCTAAATACAGCCGGGCAGTAAATGTTGGACTGTATATGTTCACCGCACTACTGCTCTTTATGTTTTTGTACCGTTTTATTTTCGTTGGCAATGGTATCGCTTCCTGCCTGGCAACGATGTTGTTTATTATTCATCCTATCCACACCGAAGTGGTAGCAAATATTAAGAGCCGCGACGAGTTACTATCGCTGATCTTCATCATATTATCTCTTTATTTTTTATTCGACTATGTGCGACATCACGCCTCGTTTATACGGCTCATCGCATCAATAGGCTGTTTTATCCTGGCCTTGTTGTCAAAAGAAAATGCCATCATCTTCATCGTCATGATTCCGGCTACGTTGTATCTCATGCTCCATATCCGCGGTATAAAAATAATCAACCTGTCCCTTCCCTACTGGACGGTAATCATAGCCTACATCCTGATTCGCTTTGCCTTGGTGGGATTTCAGCAACAACGTGTTACGGAACTCATGGATAACCCTTACCTATTAGCCAACAACGAGCAGAAAATCGCTACCATCATATTGGTGTTGATGAAATATCTTAAACTATTGGTGTATCCACATCCTCTAAGCTATGATTATGGTTATAATCAGATTCCATACACAACATTCGCAGACTGGCGCGTATTGCTTTCTGTAATGTTGCATGTAGCCTTGCTTGCGGTTGTTTTCTTTACCTATAAAAAATATCCGTTGTATTCCTGGTGTATCCTCTTTCATCTCGCCGGCATTTTCATCGTGTCGAATATCGTTATCAATATTGGTGCTCCAATGGGTGAACGCTTTTTGTATCAGTCGTCACTTTTTTTCATAATCGTGCTGGTTCAACTTGGTCAGAAGATCCGCTTAGTATTGCCCGTTGCCGGCATACGCACGGCGCTTGTCAGTGCAATGCTCCTGCCTGTAATGTTCCTGTGCTTTAAGCAGACACAGGCTCGCAACGAGGTATGGCTCGTGGGTACCCGCCTCGGACTCACCGATGTAAAAACCGTACCCAACAGCGCACGGGCGCTTACTTATGCCGGCATCAACCTTACAGCGCTTGCCATCGATGAACGCGATTCGGTAAAAAAAGTACAGCTCCTTCAGCAAGCATTGGTCTATCTGGATCGGGCACTGGAGATTCATCCTGTTTTTGGTAAGGCTTCCCAATCCAAGGGCTTATGTTATTTCTACCTGAAAGACTATAAACGGGCCGGCGACACCTGGCTACAAACACAACAAATGAACGTAGGCATCGGTGAAAATGTGGATGCATTGCTCAAGTCTGTTGCCGACATTTATTTCTACTATGGTATGAAAGCCGGTGCTGATAAAGATTTCAGAAAGTCAATTAGTCAATTTAAACAAGCCATAGCATACAAACCCGATATGCCCGAAGTCTGGTACAATATGGGTGGTGCCTATTTTACCGTGTTGAACTACGACTCTGCCAAATTATGTTTTGAAACTGCTCTCCGATACAAACCGGATATGACCGATGCTCAGTTCGGCCTTAATGCCCTGATTGAAAATGGTTTAGTTAAGCCCCCGGTAAAAAAAGTAGAATAGTATAACCATTCAACGATGATGCGATATTCGATTCTCTGTCATCGAATTCACATAGCGTTAATCCTTAACACATCGCACGGACAACCCTTTCTGCACATCGTTATAGCCCCTGTAAGAATTACCACTGCTGTATATCAGGAAACGACACCAGGCAATGTAAGCACTCCTCTCCGTAAAACTCCACCAGTGACCATAGTTGCCAATGTCGTAGCATATTCCATTAAAGCCAAGGTAACCGCGGTGGCTTGTATGCCGGCGCTGAACAACGTGCAGTTTTGTGCTTGAGCATAGATCAAAAAACAAGCGGATAGACAAGAGATCAAAAGTATTTTTTTCATAGATTTATACAAGGTGGCTTTTATTGTAATTTAATTGGTAAAGGTTTAAACCTGACTATGCTGTGTTGATTGATAAATAAGAACCTCGTTATACAGGTTGTGGCAACACTGTTGTGGCTGCTACCCGTATGTATTTCTGTAGTATGGTGGATGCTAATTTATCAGCCTGCGACCGCAATTCATTAACAGCAGTACTTTCCCATAACTCGCCTTTTAAATTACTGCCTATGGTATAAACATTGGCAGCGCATATACCCTCCTTGTTTTTTACCTGATACGTATGTGTGTCCGCTCGAATACCAAGTTTGAGCGGGTCTTGAGCAATGATATTTTTCAGCAAACAATTTTTAAGAAAATTATTTGGCATCAGCATCAAATCAGTTTCCGGTCCGGTGCAATTAATAACACGCCCTACTGAGAGCACCTTTCTTTGGTGTTGCTTTTTATCATTGTATTCCACCAATACGGCGTCGCCGCGGTCAGTCATATTAAGGAGTCTACCGGATACAATATGCAGTTTACCTTCGATACGCAGTTGTTGCAGTTTATCGTGGGTGTGCAAGGGAATGCGGTGTCGGGCAACACCCCATAGATGCCTGAATCGTTTCATAAAGAGGAGCTTTTCCTCATCCGTAAACGATTGCCAAAATTTCTGTGTATGCGGGCGCAACGAATCAATTACCGGTTCTGCCGTAACACCAAATTCACGAACTGCCTTTACATGCTTATGAACTAAAGCTACCAAATCGGTTAACCGCATGGAGTCCTTCAGCTCTTCCGTAAGTTTCGTATAGGTTAAACCATTGTGACGATGAGGCAAAATATTGAATCCATTGGGAGAAATGGAATAGATATCCTGCTTAAATCCGGATTCCAGTAAACCGAGGACCGTATCAACCATCGTTAGGCCATTGCCTATGATCAATACGGGATAATGTTCATCGACATTACAAACCGCTTCCTGTTTCCAGGGGTCTCCATAATAATTATGGCTTTGGTAAAAATTCATATCAGCAATTGCCGGGTTGCGGGGAAGATGATTGCCCGTAGCAATGACGATTTCATTAAAGGATACATGCTGATCATTATCTAGCCATAGCGAAACAAGGTCATCGTGTATCTCAAGATCTAATACCGTTGCATCCAGAATGGTAATCTGAATATTTTTCTGCGTAGCAAGCTCAGTGTACTCCGCCCATAATGCACACAGATACTGACCGTATAAACGTCTTGGCAAGAAGGAATTAGAGAGCAATGTTCGATCCATCACCTTGTATCCGGGTTGCCTGAGCACCCAATCAATAAAGTGACCGGGCTTATCGGCGAATGCACTCATCTTGCCGGCAATCACGTTCAACAGGTGCTTATCGGAATAGGCATTATAGGCTATACCTTTACAGAGCGTTTCACGTTCATTGATTATAGAAATGACTAACGGGATTTCTGCTTTTTGAATAAGTTGCACAGCAGTGATTATACCGGAGAAGCCCCCTCCCACGATTCCGATGTTAAGTGATGGCATATCTGATAAATACTTTGAATACAATATTATAAAAGTTGTGTAACATACACGATATCAGCCATTAAATAAGCTAATCCTTTAAGCAAGGAACCGCGTATGGCGTTTGCTTACTCTTTGCATATTCGTTAACCCTATTTAATGGTGTTTCTATTAAATACGTTGAAGACCACTTACTGCCGGAGGGTATGATGATCTATTTGCCTAAACCATTATCAGATTCTGATTTAGTCCAAAAACTTGAATCGTATTCAGTAAGTCAGTAAGAAAGCAAATGGTAACTACCTCAAAATCGTAACCGTGCCGGTTGGTTTAATCTCGCCACTCGGGTAGTGCATACCTTCCCAAACGGTATCATCAAGGAACGTTGCTTCAACTTTCCAAACATAGACGTCTTGTTGCAATAATTGGCCATTGTAATAACCATCCCAACTCTCTGCGG
>BJGO01000175.1 GCA_014190535.1 Bacteroidota bacterium
AACAAAAAGTATGCGCACTATCATTTTTTTTAACTGCTGTTCCAGTTTCCTTGTAATAATTTGGGCAGCATAATATGTATCTTGATGATTATATGACTTGTCTTTTTGTTTGCTGGCAAATAATATAATCTCGTTAATCTTTTTTTTCTTTATATCACTTATCTCCAAAATTTGTAATGATAAATCCAGATCATTTCCTGTACTAAATCGGTCTTTGAAAAAGTTGCTTAGAAGGATATCCTCTTTACCAGTTTTATTATTGTATCGTATATATTTGCTATGTGTTTCCCTGTTAGCTAATATATATTTATCGACATCGAACACCGATTTGCCTGATTTTATTTTTAAGTTTCTGTTGCCGATGTTGGCAATTAAAATTTTGTTCATTGGAGACTTAATTTTATGAAACCGAACAAATGTGAGATTGGTTCGGCCTGACTGAACTTTCTTGTCTTTGGCATAGGAACATCTTGATTGTTGTACACACGGCCTTTTCTACAAACTTTCAGAATACGATCGAGATCATCATCATTTATACGATGCTCATCAATATCACAAATCCAACCTCCGGTGGTATAATTCCATCCACTATTAGCACCGATTCTCATTACTACGGAACGATTATCGAGTTTACACCGTTTAATTTCTTTCTTTATATTGCTGTATGCATCAGATAAGCGGGGATCGTCAATAGACTCAATATCAATCTCAATGGCACGTAACATGAAATCATTTATCAATGCAAATAGCCCGGTGATGTCTTGTTTAAATAAATTATCAAACGACTGGTTGCGCCAATAATTACCACCAGTAGTTTTATTCCCTATGGTATAGGCATTATACCTATTGCGATTAACTGTGTCATTGATAAAATCCATACGAAGAGTTGCCCTAGTGCCGGGTTTGATACATTCGGCAAGCCAATGCTGCCCCCTTTTTACATCCCAATTATTACCAATGTAATAATTTAATAGCTGAACCGGGTAAACTTCCAACACATCTGTTGCACAGATAACATCACCAAACCTAAAAAATCTCATCACATTATGATTGGCACTTTCCCCAAATATCGCTTCCTCGAGTTTGATCGATGAAAATTCATTTGCTCCTTTTCTTATTTGATTGATTCCTGTAAATACAGCATCAGCTTTATCGTTAAATAAAACAGTTCGTAATGCCCCTTTAATCGAAGTGCCCGGGATGCAAGGTCTGTTTAATGTTTTATATTGCACCTTCAGTTCATTGATACCCGAAGCATTCCCACTAACCGGTAACGTATAATGGCAATATGCCGGCAAATCATCTTTACGATTGCCCAACAACTGATAAACCGCTTCATTACCCTCATCAATATTTCGTACCCAGGCTTCAATTTTATCTGCGCCTATAATATCCAGTACTTTTCGTTCATCAACGATACCAATGATGCGTTGTTTCTGAACAAAGTGTATATGGCGATACCACTTTTCGCCGTTGCCTATATGAACAGGTGTTAAGGTTTTAAGTTTAAGAGTTGGCATGGCTATTTTGAAAAGGAATTGTGAAATAATGCGGGGATAAAAATTGGTCGACCATCGCGCCAAACGTTGTGTACACCCGGCTGAATCGTATCGGGTTTAAGATTCAGCAATTTGCCATCTGGCATCTGCGAATCGCCAATTACCGATCCGGGAGCAAGCATGTATACCGATTGTTTACGAAAATGCCTGTACTGCTCCTGATTAGAGCCTGCTATGTATCCGCCACGCTTTTCAAGCTGATACGATGTGGTTGTTGCCGACAGTGCTTTAAGTTCATCGCGTGTAGGTGTATAAAAACCCAGTGCTATATAACAATTTGGCTCTTGCACACTGGTCCATTTTATTTCAGCAGTGCCCTCGATGGTAAACAAACCATTACCTACATGACGATCTGATCCTATACCGGCATCGGCAAGCATGCGCAAAGCGCATTCAACCGTTTCCCTGATCCTCGGATTTGTGAACGAAGCCAGAAAATACAAGCCGGCATCCGTATCAAAATGAACACGTTCAATAGCATAGGGTTCACTGTCTTCGCCATAGCCTATTCGAACACGCTGTTGTTCCTCTCTGCCAATCAGATTTCCTTTTAACTGATTATCCTCGGCTTTGTCAAATAAAAAACGCCCCCCATTCGCCAGCTGCTCAGGAGCAATGCTAATTGGAACCTGACTCGCATTGCATATGCGTTGTATCAGGTTCAGATCAACATAGGCTATTTTCTTTATCTTTTTTACCGACGAGGCTTCTTCTTTTTGCCAGCTGAAAGGCATTTTGTGATATGGCCTGGGCAAAAAATAAACCGAACGGTAATATGGATAACAAGAACTGACTTTGAACCCGTCAAAAAAATCGTGATATCGATCCTGCCAGTTTAAATCTTGTTGAACCAATACCGAAAACAACGCCGACTTGAGGGCATCACTACCATAAACTTCCTGCGATCGGGTATAATAATTATGTTGCCCCGAATTGATATGAAGAGGGGTTAGAAATTTTAATTTATATGCCGTTAATGATGTTGTTTGCATAATCTGATAAGATAATTAGAGAACAAATGCTACACCCTGACGCAGTGTTGCAATTTCCGTTTCATATTTCTGGTTAATTACCTTTGGTGGGGTATTACTGTCTTTGTAGTAACCATCGACAGATTTCTCCAGAATCTGTTCTATGATAATATCAATTTGTCCATAACCTCTGGATCCGTGACCTCCCAGATAATCATCACGCAGTAGTTTAAGTGCGTTAAATAACGTATTTATCAATTCGGTCTCATCACTATCATCGAAAACATTCAACACCAAATTTAATTCAAATGCTGCACCCGCGGGCACTCGCTCGATTTGCCTGGGATTGGCCGCTGAGGTAATACGATCTATTGCTACTTCGGTCTTACCCTCGGTGTAAGGAATTTCAGTTTTACGCAATAACTCTTCTGCATCCTTAAGAGAGGCATCACGAACGATTAAGCGCGATGGATGTTGATCCCTAACCTGACTTCCGCCTTTAGCATTGCCAAATAGTTTTACCGCCCGATGAGAAGGATTGGTGGTTACGTGATAATTAACCTGACCCATATTTCTTTCCTCTATGGTTCCGTCTGCAATTTCCAGCAGTGAACGCAATTTACCTTTAAGAGAACTGCCCGGAATATAGGGTTGATTGTTCAGTGGATTTCGTACCACGTTTTTATCGATACCACCAATGTTAAAGGAAGAGTTCGGCCCCCCGATATGCAGTCCGGTGAGCAAACGAATTATTCCGCTGATTTCTATTTTTTTTACAAGTTTTGTCATATAGTGAGTTATTTATGTCTGTTAGTTAATTTATTCGCGCCCCCCGTGGGATTTGTGATAAGCTAAGATGGACTCCAGAATGTTCATAGCGTGGCCATAATGAACTTCACCAATTGCCGGATTCTTCTTATCGATATTTTCGTAAATCATATCAAAGATTTCTTTCAGCTTATTGAGGCCATTAGATTTGTTTCGTTTAGCCGTGTATGCCATTTTGGGCTTTAGTAAAAGGAACGAGGTAAGTTCCTTGCTGAATCCGTTGAGCTGAATGCGCCGCATCTCACCAAATATGTTTCGTATCTGCGAGGTGGTTAATTGTTCGTTTGCAAGAAATTTGCCGGCAGCATCGGCATATTCAATCGTTTTTTCATTAATTCCTGTTTTGATCCAGTTAACATCAAATGGTGGTAACGGACTGCCGGCGCTATGCTGGCGGGAACCCGGCTGATTGTGTATATTAGGCATATGTAAATTGTTTATTGAGTTTTATGTGTTCGTTTGTTCGTTTTTCGAGTGCCACCCACCTGCAGGCGTGAGCCAATAGCTCCAGGGGGTGATAATTGGTATTTTTAAATCCCGGTGCACGTTTTTCAATTATAGCCCGGTTCCAGGCATCAAGAAACTGGTGCAGAACCACCTGATTGCGGTAGCGTGATTTTGTTCGGGTAAAATCGTAAACCATTTGCCAGATAACTTGTAGTCGTTTGATCTGATGTTGCTCAAAGCCGGCCTGCATATAGTATGCAATAATCTTAGACAGTAGGCCGCTCTGAATAACCTCTTCCTTCAGCGATTGATAGATCTCATTTTTCAGCGAGCTAAGTGCTTCAAATTCCTCATCCCAGTTTAGTGTTATATCCAGCATCGTAAAGGCATTCTTACCTATGCCCTTTAACCGGTAATTCTTAGAGCTATCTTCGGCCTCGGCCGATTGCTCGGCCGCACGAAGCAAGGGTTCTTTGGCATCAACCATAATCAGACCACCCGATAAACTAAGGCGCTCCGTATGATTACAGGTAAAGTCGGCAAAGGAGCGATGTATGGCACCGGCCAGTTCAATCAATACATCCCACTTACCTACGATAAACAGGTCGTCGCCGCCGGCATAAATAATCTGCGTATATTTTTTAAATCCTTTTTTTGATTCGGCGTGCGTTTCACTCCATATATTATTAATAAAGCCTCTGAAGAAAAAATCAAGTTGCCTGCTCAGCGATGCATAAGACGAAAAAGTTTGTCTGCCTTTGGCAAAACCTTCTTTAAATAAACTGCCCAGATTATCTACATCCATGCGCAATACACCCAGTCGGGTAAACTTGGGCTTTTCAGCCGTAATCTGCTTAGCCGCATCGGCATAACGCACCCCGCATAATTCTTCGAATGTTTTTATATGCCCACGTTCATCGAGTGGGTATTCATTACCTCCATACCACATCCAGCTGATTCGGTTCTTACGCCAATGCGATGTCTTGCCGGCCATAGTTTGATTGATAACACTGATATGACATAACAAACCGTGCTGATCTGCTTTTGTCTGCAGGTTATTGAACGACTGCTCAGGGAGCAAATAGTTAAAATAAGGTAAGCCCAGGGGGCAAAAAGGTTCCTGTGCTGTTTCAGGCACTGGCTTTGTGCTTACCACACGGTACTTTGCATCGCGCAGATGTTCACCAAGTTCGATAATTTGTTTAGTATAGGGCTTCACATAAAGCCCCTCGGCTGAGGTTTCATCGAGTCTGATGATATGCCCGTGTTGCAAGGCCTTGCGAACCTGGGCGGTTTCATCGACGATACCCAAATCTTCACCATCAATAGCATCGCGCAGGTTTACCCCGCCCCGTTCGCCGGTATCGGTAAAAAATAAATCGTATTCGGTTTGAAGGAGTGCCGT
>BJGO01000176.1 GCA_014190535.1 Bacteroidota bacterium
TTTAACATTATTTGTAACAAACAAAAGTGTATTTAACCCTATTAAATATTATAGGCATTTAGCAACCCAGACATTTGTTAATCCGGAGATGTTTAATGCGATTATCGATAAAGAATATCTTGTATAGATGAGCATCAAGACTTATTTTGAAAGAGTAATGTTTTAGTACTTATAAAAAGAAACAAACACAAAATAGATCAACTCAACTAAAATGCAATAATTACTTTACGCTCTTAATCATCGGCTGATCGGTAAATCCGGTTACCGTAAACTCTGTGCGTCTGTTAAGCTGATGTTCCTCATCGGTACATTCAACACCGTCCTTACAGTTGTTTAACAATACGTTCTCACCGTATCCTTTTGCCGTTATTCTACCGGCTGAAATACCGTTTGAAATAATGTACTGAACCGCACTATCTGCACGGCGTTTGGACAACTTCTGATTATATGAATCGGTACCTCTGGAGTCAGTATGTGATCCAAGCTGTACAATAATGGTTGGGTTGTCTTTTAATATTTTCACAAGTTTATCTAATTCTTTTGCGGCATCGGGGCGTATGTTCGCTTTATCAAAATCGTAATAAATATTTTTAAGCACGATAGGCTCATTAACTTTCATTTTGTCCAAATCAATCGTTACAGATTGATTTAAATCATCATTGTCACTAAACCCAACGGATGAGTATTCAGCTGAGTTATTAAAATAACCATCTTTAGACGCTAATATAGAATACTCCGTTTCGGTATTTACAATAAAATCAACCGAGCCATCAGCGTTTGCAGTCTGTGTCTCTTTCTGCCCGGTTCGTTTATTTAACAATTCTACTTTAGCACCAGGCAGTGGCTTTCCACTCACCTTATCACGAACAAGCACACGCAAGGAAATTTTATAATCCGGTCTTTTAAAGCGGAGTATCTGATCAACTTTGCCATCCTGACTATATCGGTTAGAGGTTAAATATCCATTTTCTAATCCGCCTTTAGTGATGAAGCTAAAATCATCAGCAGACGAATTGAAAGGCATACCCATATTCTCGGGCTGTGACCATACACCATTGTTCATTGACGATCTAAGAATATCCAATCCGCCAATATTGTAATGTGCTTCTGATGAAAAATAAAGAAACTCACCATTTACTGTTGGAAATTGTTCATTGAGACTTGTATTAATCACACTACCCAGATTTTTTGGGACACTCCAGGTCTCACCGTCTTTACTTACCATATAAATATCCGTTCCTCCATAACCACCGGGCATATCTGAGGTAAAGTACAAAATGTTCCCGTCAGCCGATAAAGCCGGATGGCCACACGAAAATTCATTACTATTAAAGGACAACTCCTTAATATCACCCCAGGCCGTATCATTCTTTGTGGCCTGATATATTTTTAACACCACTTCTTCGGTACTACTTGTTTTAACTTTCTTTTTCACATAGTTATTTCGTGTGAAATACATCGTCTTTCCATCAGCACTAACTATGGCATTACCTTCGTGGTAAATTCCGTTAACTCCGGATACCGGCTTAGGATCATCAAAATTTCCCGGAGAGGTTTCATTTGCATAGTATATATCCAAGAAAGGACGATCATTCCATTGATATTTCTTTTTGGAGCCCCCTCGGTCTGAGCTAAACATAATACCATTCTTGTAAAACGACGGGCTCATACTGCTAGATCCGTTGTTAAGGTTAGTAATTTCGACAACAAAGCGGGCAGAATCTTTTTTCCAGTTTTCAATAGAGTCGCAGGATGTAAATAGTTTCTGGGCCATAACATCCGTTGGAACCTGGTCAATGTATTGCTTGAGATAAACTTTTGCATCGGTATACTTGCCGTTGCCCATCAAGGCCTGTGCGGCATATAATCGATCCATCGGTGTTCCATCTTGCATGTCGGCAACTTCCTTATACCACTTCTCTGTTTCAGCAGTGTTTCTGAGTTTACGATAGGATTCAGCCATTTTGCGTTTGGCGTCAGGTATATCCTTGTACTCGAGAGCCTTCTTAAATTTAGCTGTTGCTTTCTCGTATGCCAGTGCATTGTAAAACCGAACACCGGAGTTATAGTAAATACCGGCACATCCATTCATCAACAACACTAGTAAGGCAAGCGGGTATAATCTGAAAAATTTCATATTATGATTTGTATTAATTATCAAAAGCGTTTATCAATTTAGATCAGAAGTAACGTGGTGATCGCAGTTTCATAATATCATAGCCAAAGTCATAACCCAGCATAATCTCGTGAGATCCGTTAGAGTAATTATTCAGCAACGTGGTTGTGAAATCATAGGAATATCCGATTCTAAATTGTTTATTCAGTTGTATCTGAGCTATAGCAATAATTGATTCAGGCATTCCTGCATTTTGATCTCCTGTGCGGAATGTCGCCCCAAGCCACAGAAACTGTTTAATTAAAGTATTACAATTTAGATCAGCCTGTAAGGGTGTATTATCCGAGTACCTGAACATCACAGAAGGACGAACAACAAAATCGGGAGAAACTTCGAGTGCCGCACCACTTGTTATCCAATAGTGTCTAACATAGGCCGGAACATTTCGTAAAGACCCATCGATAGAAATCGGTCTGGAAGGATCATAGCTCAGGAATCCGGGGACGGAAAAACCCAGATAAAATTTCTTACTGTATAGATAGGCTCCGGCGCCAATATTTGGATTCAGACGTGACAAAGAACCGCCTTGATATATTTTATCATTTGGGTCGATGATGACTGCATCACTCAGTTTTGCGGTCTGATTCATTAAACCCGCTTTGATCCCTATAGCTATTTTTAAATTATTTTTTATAGGAATATGATAAGCATAATCTACCATGATATTTGTCCTGTTGGATATACCGATACGGTCATTCATCAGCGTGAGACCAAGTCCGACTTTACGACTTTTAAAAACAGGGCTATGTATGGAGGCCACTACTGTTTTAGGTGCTCCATCCAGTTTAACCCATTGATTGCGGTAAAGCAGGGTCGTCATGGCATAATCTTTACTGCCCGCATAACCGGGATTAATTAGTAAATGATTAAACATATACTGACTCAACAATGGATCCTGTTGTGCTGAAGCGCTTAACGCAACCAAGCCCAACAAAAGCGATGTGATGATATTTTTTTTCATTCTCAGTTGATTTATCTATTAGTTAAAATCAGATTTTATTTGGTTCAATTGATTATTGTCTTCTCAGATCTACATAGCCACTGTACTGATACTTTTTATCTTCGGATGTGAAGATGACAAAGTATGTTGCATCAGGCAGTGGTTCTCCGTTTGAATTCGTGCCATTCCATTCGTTCAGATAGTTCTGTTTGAAGTAAACAACATTACCCCATCGGTTAAAAATGGCAAGTTCATTATTAGGATAGCGTTCAATGCCGAGTATCTGGAAATTATCATTCACTCCATCTCCGTTTGGTGAGAATCCGGTTGGTATTTTAATGGAGTCCACACATTCAGATACCGGTAACAGTTCAAGTATAACGGTGTCGGTAACAGTGCATCCACCTTCTTCGACTGTCCATACCAAGATATTTTCACCTTCGGCAATATTATTAATTACAGGATTCGGGATGGTATTACTTGAGAGGGATACATTACCTGAAATCACTGACCAGGAACCCTGCCCTGATGCCTGAAGGGATAGGTTGTCGGCATCGCAGTCAGATCCATCCGGTCCGGCATTTGCCGTTACATCAATCAGCGTAATTACCACACTATCCGTATAAACGCAATTAATACCGCTGTTTCCGGTGAAAATAAACAAGTTTGCTCCCGGAGTCAATCCACTCGCCGTAGGATTAAGAACATCTGTAGCCGACAAGGTAGCCGCTCCTGCTGAAGTCCAGAAGAATGCGCTGATATTATTTACTGATCCGTCGAGAGTAATCGTATCCAGCTGACTGCATAATACTTCATCGGGTCCGGCACTGACTGCCGCCTGTGGTTGTGCTGTTAAATTAAATGATGCCGTGCCGGAACAACCGTTGGCACCTGTTACCGTAACCGAGTAGCTATCGGCACATAAATCCGTTAATAATGCTGTTGCGCCGGTTGAAGTTTGTCCGTTACTCCAGGTGAAATTATAGGGCTGTGCCCCAACTAGAACCGTAGCATTAACACTACCATTGCATTGATTAAAACAAGGGCTCAAGCCTTCCAGGCTTACACTTAATCCGGATGGTTGATTTAACAAAATTGAGGTAGATGCTGTACAACCTGCACTAGTCGTTATGGTAACGCTGTAAGTTCCGGGAGCAAGGTCACAAAGCGTATCTCCGTTAGCTGCTGAACCCGACCAGGCAATGGTGTAAGTTCCCTGTGGCGCACTAACATTACTTATCGTAATACATCCATTATCTGATGAACACGATGGTTCATTAACTACTGCCAGGGAAACAGAAAGGGGCTGTGGTTGTGTGACCGTAATCTGTTGATTAACGGTACAACCATTCTCATCCGTAACTAAAACGGAATAGTCGCCGGCGCATACATTTGTGATGCCGGATGTTGTAGCCGCAGTACTCCAAATAAACAGGTAAGTAGGCAAGCCACCGGTTACATCGAGATTGATATCGGCATTACATCCGCCGTTGCAAGAAATGGAATCACTAATACTGAGTTGTGCATTGAGTGGTTGATTCAAATCAATTATAGTATCGCAAATGGAAGCAGTACATCCCGATGCATCCGTAACAGTTACACAATAGTCAGTGGCTGAACTATTGTTTATTGAGCTTTGTGTGGACCCGTTTGACCATAAGAAGTTGAACGGTGCAGTACCTCCGTCAACAATGATGGATATGCTGCCTGTTGACGTGCCGCCACATATTACATCAACCGCTGTTGATGTTACATTCACTGCCGGAGGTACCGACAATACTAATGAATCATTATTCTGACAGCCATTAGCATCGGTTACGGTAAAGAAGTAGGTGCCTGCAGAAAGATTAGATGCAACATTACTATTGTCTCCGGTATTCGGTGACCATTGATAAGTCAATGGCGCAGTGCCTCCAATAACCGTAAGCGATATTCCACCGCCAATACTTGTAATCCAATTATTTGGTACTGAAATCTGACTGTTTATCTGGAGTGGTTGCGGTGCTATTATTGTTATTGAATCAATACCCACGCATCCATCAGCTGTTGTTACCGTTACGTTCCATACTCCGGCGCCGAGGCTGTCTG
>BJGO01000177.1 GCA_014190535.1 Bacteroidota bacterium
ATTTTCAAAAAAAAAGTATCAGGAAAGCTGTTGGTGCGTGGTGTTCAAATCTCTATATGTACCGATGCAACACCTTGGAATCATCGATTCGAGGAGAATATGATCTCATTGGATCAGGGTATCAGTCTTATCAGTAATCATGAATTTATTAAGTTGGGGCTAAAAGCTGAGTTAGGCTCTTTGGAAGAGATGCATCTGTTTTTTACAGAATCCTATAGCATATATACCGAATTAATTGCCTAATCCCATTCTCATCATCAGATTTTTAATCTGACTGTCCCAAAGTAATTGAACATCGCGCAATTCATATTGCTCGGCGAAATCCGTAATCAGTAATACTGTGTCGCCGGTGATTTCTGTACTGGTGATGCGAAACTCAAAATATTCATCATAAGGATTGTCAACCCAGCGGAAACGGATGTACTCCAAATCTTCATATTCCATGACCTCGGCCTGTTGCTTATTGCCTTCCCAGGTAAATGTGAAGATATCAAGATGATCATCCACCTCATCGGCAAACCATAAACCCAATCCACTCGATGTGGTTATAAAATCCCATAGTATGATTGGTGAAGATTTAATGATGTATTCGAGCGTGTACTTCTTTTTCTTTGTTGGAAGAAAATTCCGCTTACTGACTTCGGATTGTTGTTTCTCACGCAACTTATTTAGTATGCGTTCTTTGGCTTTGTCTTTCTGAGAATACTTTTTGGGAATTAGCGCAGGATCAGGCACAATTTCAATGTGCTCAATAACCACATTCTCTTCATCATCATCTTTGTCGCCTTTCTTTTTACGTCCGCGTTTAGGTTTAGGACCATCTAATTTCAACAATGTTTTCTTACCGGCCTCAGCCTTTTGTTTGGCATCCGATGGTTTAGCTGTTGGCGCCTGAACAGGTTTTTTATTCTTTTCCTTTATATCAACCGCAGTCGATTTCTTAGCCGCTACTTTGGGCGACACCATGGGTGCCGGTGAAACACTTTTCTTAACAGGAGCTACCGCTTTTTTTGCAGGAGTTGATTTAGGTGCAACCTTAGCCTTAGATTTACTGCTCGTTGCAGGTTTAACCGCTGTTTTAGTAACAACGGCTTTTACTGCTTTTTTTGCAGGGGCTTTTGCAGTTGTTTTTTTTGCGGGCTTAGTTTTCGATTTCGGTTTCATATAATGAATTGCGTTAAAAGTAATTATTTTGAAATAAACAACAAATGAATTTAATAACGCTTGTTTAAACAGCTACACAAATGATGTTCAGCGCACTTAAATCCATACGTATCCGAAAAAAACTCAAATTGTTAATAATTTGTTTACAAATAAACTCATTGCCTATATCTTTGCTAATCTAACGAACCTAAAAAACACCAATGCGTCAGTTAAAAATCACCCGTTCCATAACCAACAGGGAGAGCGCCTCGCTGGAAAAATACCTCCAGGAAATTGCTAAAGTAGATTTGATCACTGCAGAGGAAGAAGTGGAACTGGCCCGTCGGATTCGCAATGGCGACCCGGATGCTTTGGAAAAACTGACTAAAGCTAATCTTAGATTCGTTGTATCTGTTGCCAAACAATATCAGAATCAGGGTTTATCCCTGCCGGATTTAATCAACGAAGGGAATCTTGGTTTAATCAAAGCCGCTCAGCGTTTCGACGAAACTAGAGGCTTTAAATTCATCTCCTATGCGGTATGGTGGATCCGTCAGTCCATATTACAAGCTTTGGCGGAGCAAAGCCGTATTGTGAGGTTACCTCTTAACAAAGTAGGCTCTCTCAACAAAATCAATAAAGCGTTTTCTCAACTTGAACAGCAATACGAACGCGAACCCACCTCTGAAGAGCTCGCCGCGCTACTGGATGTCAGTGATGATGAAGTTCGTGCTACAATCAGCGTTGCCTCCCGTCATTTAAGCATGGACGCCCCTTTTCAGGAAGGTGAAGATGGCTCACTGGTTGATGTTCTTAAAAATCCAAATGCAGTTAACACGGATCGTGATGTGGAACACATTGAATCTTTGAGAAAAGAAATTGAACGTTCACTGACCTTACTCACCGAACGCCAAAGCGAAGTGCTTCGCTTGTTCTTTGGCATAGGTGTCAATCAACCGGTATCATTGGAAGATATAGCTGACCGTTTCAATCTTACCCGTGAACGTGTGCGCCAGATAAAAGATAAAGCCATTACCAAGCTTCGCAGTACCAACCGGAGTAAAGTGTTAAAAACATATCTCGGCGAATAATTCCATAAAATAATTAATAAAACCAAACACTATGATACGAATCATCACATCCCTAATCTTTTCATTGATTGTTGCATACAGTGTTGCACAAAACACAGCCGTTAATTTCGGGACCAACACATCATTAAAGTACCAACAAACAACTCCTACTGAGAAAACCATTTCAGTACTTTACAACAAATCTAGCGAAATGGCTACCCCAAAAGCTACATTTATGGGTAGCGGTCAGTGTTTCACAATTACACCAACAGCCGAAGCCTACGAAAACTCCCTGAACCTTATGCTAAACATCGACCAGGTTATTACCGAAAATGATAACTTATTTTGGCTGAGCAAAGCACGTTTTAACGAGATTACCGTTGGTAAAACCATGTTTTATATCAATGGTCCACAACATATGTTTGGATTAGTTACTCAGGGAAAAGAACCTATTCAATTCAAAGTAAATGGCACAATGATTACCACAGAGGCATATCACCTTAAAAGTGTTGGCAATGGGCCATTGCTTGAATTATGGGTGCTAAATAATGTTAAAAATCCGGTTGTTGTTAAAGCATCAGGATCAATAAACCTGCACTTAAGTGAAATCACTTATTGATAAAAAAATCAATTGAATTACATTTGCAAAAGGGAAGTTTAGCTTCCCTTTTTTCATTTAATAAACAGTCAAAATTATGTTCGAAAGTTTAAGCGACCGGTTAGAAAGTGCCTTTAAAACGCTTAAGGGTGAGGGAAAAATTACCGAATTAAACGTTGCCGCAACCGTAAAAGAAATCAGACGTGCGCTGGTTGATGCCGACGTAAACTATAAAATAGCTAAACAATTTACGGATACCGTCAGAGAAAAAGCCATAGGCCAGCAAGTGTTAACCGCTGTATCTCCCGGTCAGTTACTGGTAAAAATTGTTAAGGATGAGTTGACAGAACTGATGGGTGGAAGCAATGTAGACATCAACCTGAAAGGAGAACCATCTATCATATTGCTGAGTGGTTTACAGGGTTCGGGTAAAACAACTTTTTCAGCCAAACTGGCCAGTAATCTAAAGAACAAACGTAACAAGAGTCCACTTCTTGTGGCTTGTGACGTTTACCGTCCTGCGGCGATAGCACAGCTAAAGGTGCTTGGTGAACAAATTGGTGTAGAAGTATACAGCGAAGAGGGAAACAATAATCCGGTTCAAATTGCGAAAAACGCATTGAGTTATGCAAAACAAAAAGGTTTCAATGTAGTGATCGTGGACACTGCCGGTCGATTGGCTGTGGACGAGGATATGATGAGTGAGATCGCCCGGGTAAAAGAATCGTTACAGCCATCGGAGACCTTGTTTGTAGTGGATGCTATGACTGGTCAGGATGCGGTAAACACATCTAAGGCCTTTAACGATCGGATCAACTTTGATGGTGTTGTTTTAACCAAGTTGGATGGCGATACACGTGGTGGTGCCGCATTGTCGATTAAGTATGAGGTGAATAAGCCAATTAAGTTTGTAAGCACCGGCGAAAAACTGGATATGCTTGACATCTTTTATCCGGAGCGTATGGCGCAACGGATTCTGGGTATGGGTGATATCGTTTCTCTTGTTGAAAAAGCCCAGGAGCAATTCGACGCCAAGCAAGCTGAATTACTACAAAAAAAAATACGTAAGAATCAGTTCGACTTTAACGATTTCCTGAATCAGTTGAACCAGATAAAGAAAATGGGAAACATCAAAGATCTACTCGGCATGATACCCGGTATGGGAAAAGCACTCAAGGATGTAGACCTGGATGATGATAGCTTCAAAAAGGTGGAAGCGATTATTTTATCGATGACTCCGCAGGAACGAACGAACCCTGAAATACTTAGCGGTACCAGAAAAAAACGTATTGCTAATGGAAGTGGCAATACCGTTCAGGAGGTAAATCAATTTCTGAAACAATTTGACGATATGCGTAAGATGATGAAAACAATGACTAAAATGGGTGCGGCCGGGCGCCCGATGCGTGGTTTACCCCAACGTTAAACCGATAAAAAATAATAATTACTTACACAGCAACTATTTGCTATTCCCATCTGTAGCCGCAATTCTTCACCAACTTCAGGTCCTCTTCATTTGCAGGAAAAACCCTGCAGTTCCTTGGTCTTGACTTGTATATTCCACAAGTTGTGGAACTTAGAAAAGGACAGGTAAACCCTAATTTACAACAAGCCACGCCTTTGCTTCCGTCTAATGTTTCGCAGGCATGAGGAGTACATTGACCTTTTCTGCCTTTCTGTTTGTTAAAGAAACTGTTTATTAATCGGCCAATCTTTGTTTTAGTCAGTAACTCCGTGGATGTGGTCCGTTGCCGGGTTCTGATAAATTTGGTTTGATATACTTTAAGAATATTCATAATCAGTTTTTACCGATACTGAGTAATAATGAAGCCGTGTCTTTAAAGTCAGTTGATTAACGGTGTGAATATATTAAACGTTGAATAAAAAATGCATTACATCGCCATCTTTAACGATATACTCTTTCCCCTCAAGTCTCAGTTTACCGGCGGCACGGCAAGCTGATTCTGACCCAAGCGATGTAAAATCCTGGTAGCTGATAACTTCGGCACGAATAAATCCTTTTTCAAAATCGGTATGAATAACCCCGGCTGACTGTGGCGCCGTCATTCCCTTGGTGATGGTCCACGCACGCACCTCCTGCACTCCTGCAGTAAAATACGTTTGCAGATTTAGTAACTGATAAGCTCCTTTAATTAATCGTGCCACACCAGACTCAGTTAAACCCAAATCCTGAAGGAATGCAACACGGTCATCAAAAGATTCAAGTTGTGCGATATCCGCTTCAATGGCGGCTGAAATAATCAGGATTTCAGCCTGCTCCCCGGAAACGGAGGCTTTGAGTGCATCGGTATGCTTATTTCCGGTGAGTACGCTACCCTCCTCTACATTACATACATACATAACAGGTTTTAATGTAAGCAAGGACAGGTCA
>BJGO01000178.1 GCA_014190535.1 Bacteroidota bacterium
GAGGCCGGAACAGGGCCTATACCCATGATAGACGGGTCAACACCGGCAGCAGCACCGCTAACAATCCGGGCCATCGGCTTGAGTTTAAGACGCTTCACGGCATCTTCTGATGCCAGGATTAAACCTGCAGCACCATCGTTGACGCTTGATGAATTTCCAGCCGTAACCGTACCATCTTTTTTAAAGGCCGGCTTGAGCTGAGCCAGTTTTTCCAGTGAACTCAATCGCGGATTTTCATCTTTACTCACCGGTGTAATTTCACCTTTGCTGTTATATACATTCACCGGTACCACCTCGTCAGTAAAAAGTCCGGCTTCCGATGCACGGGCATATTTAGTCTGCGACTGAAAAGCAAATTCATCCTGTTCGCTGCGGCTAATTTTCCATTGCACGGCTACATTCTCTGCTGTTTCACCCATGGAATAAGGAAAATACAAGTCGGCTAATTTTTTATTGGTAAAGCGCCAGCCAATAGTGGTATCAAAAATTTCTGTTTTGCGGGAGAAAGCGCTATCCGCTTTGGCCATAACCAATGGAGCACGAGTCATACTTTCCACGCCGCCGGCAAGATATAAATCGCCATCGCCGCATCGGATGGCACGAAAGGCATCCATAACAGATTGTAATCCGGAGGCACATAAGCGATTTACCGTAACACCGGCAACATGAACCGGTATGCCGGCTAACAACAAAGCCATACGCGCTACATCGCGGTTATCCTCACCTGCCTGATTTGCGGCACCTATGATCACCTCCTCAATTTCTGATGGATCAACATCGGGATTACGCTTGAGAAGTTCCAGCAGGACCAAAGCCGCCAAATCATCGGGACGAACTGAACTAAGCATGCCACCGTATTTACCCACAGGAGTTCTGAGTGCATCAATTACATATACATCTTTCATAAGTTATTTTATTTACAGCGCTAAATTGAAAAAAATATATTGAACGGTTTCTTTTTGTTATCAATCACATCTGTTAAACTTGTTGCAAATGAACGTATGGCTAAAATGCATACTGCTATAAAGGACTATCTGGACAAGGTACCCGTTGAGCGTAAAGAATCATTCCTGGAATTGCGAAACACCTTAATAACCAACCTTCCCGAAGGTTATGCTGAGGAGTTATCCTATGGCATGATTGGTTATGTGGTACCACACACAATTTATCCGGCCGGATATCATTGTAACCCCAAACTACCGCTTCCGTTCATCAGTATTGCATCTCAAAAAAATTATATCGCACTGTATCACATGGGACTGTATGCCGACAAGAAATTATATGCTTGGTTTCAAGAAGAGTATGGCAATCAGGCTAAGCACAAACCGGATATGGGTAAAAGCTGTATTCGTTTTAAAAAACCCGAATTAATTCCTATGCGATTAATTGGTGAACTGGCTCAGAAAATGAGTGTGCGTGAATGGGTTTATTTATATGAACATCATCTAAAACGCTGAATGCGAAATAGGCTATTCAGACTATACAATTAACAAAATGGCGTTGATATAACATTAGCTTCACAATATCATCACAAGACAATAACATAAATAACATCTTGTGATAACATGATGAAAATAATATTGTATCACAAAAAAACGGATGAAAAGAACTCCGGATATTGTCGTACTCAGCGACCTGCATTTAGGCACCTTTGGTTGTCACGCCACAGAGCTCGTTAATTATCTGCAATCCATTCAACCCAAAAAACTTATTCTGAACGGCGACATAATTGATATGTGGCAGTTTAATAAGAAGTATTGGCCGGTGGAACATTTCAAAGTGATTGAGGAGATTTTGTCTATGTTACTGCAAGGGACAAAAGTTTATTACCTGAGTGGCAATCATGACGAACTACTCAGACGTTTTGAACGACCTAAACTTGGCAACCTGATCCTGGATGATAAACTGATTTTAAAGCTAAACGGTGAAACTTATTGGTTCTTCCATGGCGATGTTTTTGACATTACCATGAAAAATTCAAAGTGGTTGGCTAAACTTGGGGGCAAGGGCTATGATCTATTAATCTGGTTTAACCGGCATATCAACCTGATTAGCGAGCGTTTGGGATACGGAAAAATTTCACTATCCAAACGAATAAAGAACAGTGTTAAAAAGGCCGTTATGTTTATCAGCGATTTCGAAACCACTGCGGCTGAAATTGCGATTGAACAGCATTATCAGGTTGTGGTGTGCGGTCATATTCACCAGCCGGTTATCAAGCGAATTAATACCACCAAAGGGTCGGTTCAGTATATGAATTCCGGTGATTGGGTCGAAAATCTTACTGCCCTGGAATTTGATGGAAAACGCTGGCGTATGTTTAACTATCATACCGATTTTATACAATCTGAACAACTGGAAATGGAATTCAAACAGGCTGTATGAAAATATTGTACGCCGTTCAGGCAACCGGTAATGGTCACGTAAGCCGTGCACGAGAAATAGTTCCTTTATTAAAATCACTTGCCGACACGGATGTATTACTGAGCGGACAAAATGCCGCACTACAATTGCCTTTCGATATTCGTTATCGCATTTCGGGTTTAGGATTTGTTTTTGGGAAACAGGGCGGAATTGATTACACTAAAAGCATTGCTCAGGCAAACCTATACCAACTGTTTCGCGATATCCGTCAATTGCCGGTTGAGTATTATGATTTGGTCATCAGTGATTTTGAACCGGTTAGTGCCTGGGCCTGCAGAAAAAAAAGAAAGTCCTGCATTGCCTTGAGTCATCAGGCGGCATTCTTATCAAAGAAGACTCCAAGACCTGAAAAGCAAGATCTGTTTACTGAATGGATTTTGAAATATTATAGTCCGTGCAGTGATGCTTATGGATTTCATTTCAAATCATACGACAAGGCTATTTTCACTCCGGTTATACGAAAAGACATCCGCGCTCTGCATCCAACCGATAAAAATTTTTATATCGTATATCTGCCTGCTTATGGCGATACATTGTTAATAAGCTACTTTCATCAATTCCCCGATGTAGCTATAAAAATATTCTCCATACATAGCAAGCAAAAGTACACGCATAAAAATGTGGAAGTGATTCCGGTTAATCCGCAAGACTTTAATCAGGGCTTTGAGTCGTGTTCAGGTATTATTACCGGAGGTGGATTTGAGACACCCGCTGAAGCGATTTACCTGAATAAAAAAATGATGGTTATTCCGATGCGTAATCAATATGAGCAAATATGTAATGCTGAAGCACTGCGACAAATCGGATTCCCTGTGCTACCTGCTATCAATAAAGATTTCACGCTACATCTTGAAAAATGGTTTTCGAGTGATTTTCGATACCAAGAACAATACCCCGATCATACAAAAGAAATCCTCACGAATATCATTGAGGAACACGCACCCCGATACAGTGGCGCCAGGCAGTTACAGTCAGGATAAGAGTGTATAGGTAATAAACGATGCCCCCCATGCCAAGATCGTTAGATATAGGAATTGTATACACGGCCACTTCCATGATTTGGTTTCGCGACGAACAATAGCCAAAGTGCTCATGCATTGCATTGCAAATACATAGAACATAATCAGCGATAAGCCGGTCGCTGTTGTATATAATTTGGCTCCTGTATTTACATTAATGTCTTCGCTCATTTTTTGGCGTAATAAATCAAAGTCAGGATTTTCATTAGAGCCTACACTATATATCGTAGCCATGGTACCCACAAACACTTCTCTTGCGGCAAAAGAGGTAATAATGGCAATACCGATTTTCCAGTCAAAACCTAAGGGAGTTATCAAGGGTTCGATCCACTTACCCATATGACCGGCATAGGAAGCATTTAGGCGGGCCGTTTGCAATTTTGACTCCAATGTACTATCGTTAGTTTGTGTTGCGATAACCTGCAATTCAGATTTACTTATTGCATCTCCCGGGCCATAGGATGCCAGGAACCACAACACGATTGCAATAAATACGATAACCTTGCCGGCATCCCATACAAACACCTTAACTTTTTCCAATATGGTATATAGCACGTTACCCCAACGTGGTTTTCGGTATATGGGCAACTCCGCTATATAGGAGCCGGTCTCTTTAATTCGAATAAATAACTTTAATATAAAGGCAACTAAGAGTGCTGTTACAAAACCTGTAAGGTATAGGCAGAACATAACAAGCCCCTGAAGATTGATAAACCCAAACAGCTCTTTATCCGGAACTACAAAACTGATTAACAACACATAGACCGGTAAACGAGCAGAACAGCTCATCAGTGGAGTTACCATAATTGTAATGAGACGGTCTTTAACATTTTCAATCGTACGGGTACCCATTATTGCCGGAACCGCACAGGCCAAACCTCCTATCAGCGACACACTCGATTTACCATTCATACCTAAACGGTGAAATACTTTATCGGTTAATAAACTTACTCTCGACATGTAGCCGGTTTCTTCCATGATGGCAATAAACCCAAACAACATAGCAATCTGTGGGATAAATGCAATAACCCCTCCCAGTCCGGGCAATATGCCTTCAGCGAGCAGACGAGTTAGCACATGATCCGGAAGCGTATTAATAACAGCATGGGTGAGCTGAGCAAACAGGGTGTTAATCAGTTCCATCGGATATTCAGACCAATTGAATAAAGCCTGAAAAATGAAAAAGAAAACCAGCATAAAAAATAAGTATCCCCATAAAGGGTGCAATAGATACTGATCGAGTATTCTTGTAAGATTACGTGATGATTGATGAACGTCTTTAATGCTAATGGATTTATTAAGAACAGACTTAATAATCGTATAGCGATGAACTACTTCTTCGGCCTGCCAACCGGCTATTGAAACAACCGTTGGTGCTTGCTCTAGAACCGAATGGTTCTGACTGCATAAAAGCATAGCCGCATAATTGTTTGTCAGCTGATATTTGGCTCGCACATCTGAAAAAAATGGATGATCCGGTTGATAGTGCCCCCTGGCATTGGTCTTATCGGTAAGGCCGCTGAGCAGGACATCGGCTAACTGCTTTAAACCTCCGCTCGTTGTATGGCTTACGTCTATCACTTCAACACCAAGCTGTTCAGACAGCACCGAACGGTTCAGGACAACATTGTCTTTGGCGACAAGATCCGTCATCGTTAAAGCAACCACAGTGGGAATTCCGGTATCGATCACCTGAGTGCATAATAATAAATTTCTTTGCAGGGATGTTGCATCACAAACTACAATGGCCAGATCC
>BJGO01000179.1 GCA_014190535.1 Bacteroidota bacterium
AACATCAGCGATTACGCCGCAGGTGTGTATCTCATACACGTAGGCAACGGTAACACGCAACAGGTATTTAAAGTGGTGAAGGAGTAATCCGCAAACAACCTATCATCAAATTCAAAAAAGGCTGTCTGGGAGGGCGGTCTTTTTTATTTTGTCGGCCCTGTTTTCCCTTTACCTTATTTGTTTATTTTTGCCGTCCCTTTAAAAAAAGGAGACTTAAACCCTGTACACTATGATGACGAATTTGATTTACGCCGTTCCGGCGGTTGGCATTTTAGCCATTGTTTACATGATTATACGCAGCAGCTGGATAAACAAACAGGATGCCGGCGATGAGCGCATGCGCATCATAGCCGGATATATCGCTCAGGGAGCGATGTCCTTTCTAAAAGCAGAATACCGCATCCTGTCCATTTTTGTGGTTGTGGCCTCGGTTCTGCTGTTTTTTCTGAGCTACAATAATCCGCACAGCAGTCCGCTGATTGTACTTGCCTTTGTTATAGGTGCGGTATTTTCGGCTACTGCCGGTTATATCGGTATGCGTGTGGCAACCAAATCGAATGTGCGCACAGCACAGGCGGCACGTACCAGCCTGTCCAAGGCACTCGATATTTCTTTTGCCGGCGGTTCGGTAATGGGTATCGGCGTAGTTGGATTGGGCATACTGGGCCTTGGCGTATTATTTATTGTATTTATGAAGGTGCTCAACCCCGATATGAGCACCGACCCCGTAATATTAAACCGCGTGCTGGAAGTACTCACCGGATTTTCGCTCGGGGCTGAAAGTATTGCCTTATTTGCCCGCGTGGGTGGTGGTATCTACACCAAGGCGGCCGATGTGGGTGCTGATTTGGTAGGTAAGGTAGAGGCAGGCATTCCGGAAGATGATCCGCGTAACCCGGCGGTTATTGCCGACAACGTGGGCGATAACGTGGGTGACGTAGCCGGCATGGGTGCCGATTTATTTGGCTCCTATGTGAGCACGGTGCTGGCCACTATGGTATTGGGTATTGGCATTGCCGCCGCTAATGGTTCAACCGATCAGTTTGGCGGTATCAGCGGTATTTTGCTTCCGTTATTTATTGCCGCGGCGGGTGTTATCTTCTCCATACTAGGTACCTTCTTTGTTAAAGTGAAGGAAGGTGGCGATCCACAGCGTGCCCTCAACATAGGCAATTTTGGCGCGGTGATTATGACGGCTATTGCCTCCTACTTTCTGATTACCAACATACTGCCTCGCGATATGACCGAAACCTTTATTGGTTCTACACATTCTTTTTCTTCGATGAGTGTTTTCTTTACCGTGCTGATTGGTCTTGGTGTGGGAACGGCAATTTCGCTCATCACCGAATATTTCTGCGCCATGGGGCGCACCCCGGTGAATACCATTGCACGTCAGTCGGCCACAGGGCATGCCACCAACGTCATCAGCGGTATCAGTGTGGGGATGTTCTCTACGGCTTATCCAACCATTATTCTGGTTGTGGGTATTATTTCTTCCTATGCTGTTGGCGGACTCTACGGCGTGGCTATGGCCGCGGCCGGTATGATGGCTACTACCGGTATTCAGTTAGCGATTGATGCGTTTGGTCCCATTGCCGACAATGCCGGCGGTGTGGCCGAAATGAGCGGCTTGCCTAAAGAAGTTCGTGCCAATACCGACGTGCTCGATGCTGTGGGTAATACCACTGCGGCTATCGGTAAAGGATTTGCCATAGCTTCGGCGGCATTAACCTCTCTGGCTCTTTTTGCCGCATTTATGACGATTACCGGAATCGATGGCGTTAACATTACCAACCCATGGGTACTCGGCGGTTTGTTCATAGGTGGTATGATTCCATACCTGTTCTCCTCATTGGCTATCAGCTCGGTGGGGCGTGCCGCCAACGATATGGTTCAGGAAGTGCGCAGTCAGTTTAAAAATATCCCCGGCCTGCTCGAGGGTAAAGAAGGTGTTCAGCCTGACTATGAAAAGTGTATTCAGATTTCTACCCGTGCCGCCATACGCGAAATGATGGCTCCGGGACTTATCACCATTATCGTTCCTGCTTTACTCGGCTTTTTATTTGGTGCCGAGGTGTTGGGTGGCTATCTGGCCGGTGTTACCGTTAGTGGGGTATTGCTGGCTATATTCCAATCTAATGCCGGCGGTGCCTGGGATAATGCCAAGAAGTCGTTTGAGAAAGGCATTGAAATAAATGGTCAGGTGTACTACAAAGGCAGTGATCCGCACAAAGCGGCGGTAACCGGCGATACGGTGGGTGATCCGTTTAAGGATACCAGCGGCCCATCGATGAATATCCTCATTAAGTTAAGTTGTATCGTTGCCCTGATTATTGCACCCAATATCCATTCGCCGCTGATTGCCACCGGTTCGGCCGGACAAGAGCAGTGCGCTATGGAGCAAGGTGCCTGTTGCAGTGGCAAAAAAGAAATGTGCCACGGTGATGCGGCATCCTGCGAAAAAGGGAATGCCTGTTGCAAGATGGATGCTAACGGTGTTTGCGTTATCGACACCGCAAAATGTATGGAGATGGGTTGCTGGAAAGATGGAAAACTGGATTCAGCCAAATGCAAAGCCATGGGATGTATGCCCGGCGAAAAATGTTCGTCTAAATCGTCCTCAAAAGCCTGTTGCGACAAAAAATAAACTCACGCGCCATGGTGCGGAAGAGAGCCGGCCACAAGCCGGCTTTTTTTATGTTACGATGAAGCCGGTTTGATAATAGTTGTTTACCGCATACAGAGGCTTGAGCGATATATGATAACAGTCGGTAAATATCTTGTATGCTTTAAACTCGTGACGCGGTACATTAAACTCATCGAACAAAATCAGGTCGCCCGGTTTCAAATAAGGGTAGAGCTGACTTAACGTAAACAGGGTTGATGAAAACAGATCGGCGTCCATGTGTAGGATGAGTTGTCCCGCACGAAGGCGATCTGCATGATCGCGTATAAAAGGCACCAGGGTATCCTGAAATAAACCACGGTAAAAATGAGCACGGCGATCCGCGATATCGGGCAGGTCGAATTTCATAGCACCCTTGCTGTAAAACACGCCCCAGTTTTCGGGGAGGCCTTCAAACGTATCAAATCCATGAAAGGTTGATGCGGCGTTATGATTCGTTTGCAACCACCAGCGAAATGAAGCTCCCGAGGCTACGCCAAACTCCAGGTAGATTAGTTCGACATCGGCAAGGCGGAGGTGTTCTGCAACGGCTTTAAACCCCTCGAATCGCTTAGTATGATTTCTGGACAGGGTAAAAAAATCATTCAGCAACATGGGTTGCTTTTTGGAGTATATCCAGCGTATGAGGGCGTTCAGGTGGTAAATAAACTCAAAGAGCGAAGCCGGTAGTTGTAAAAGTTGGGTTAAGCGGAGTCTCAGCAGGAAGTCCTTGGTAATTCTGTTAATCTTTTTCATTAGAAAATTCGAATTCCGGCGAATGTAAGGCTATTCTGTTGTGCATAGAAATTATTTGTGAAGCCTCACAGGGATTAAATAAATATGAAATCATTTGTTTTGCTCAACATTATTGACTGAATAGTTTTGATTTTTAATATTTTATCCTACATTTGCGCTCCCAAAATTTAAGAATAACGAAACATACCTCATGCCTACAATACAACAAATGGTAAGAATAGGCCGCAACGTGTTGACTACCAAGTCTAAGTCGCCGGCTTTGGATAATTGCCCGCAGAAGCGAGGCGTTTGTACCCGTGTTTATACCACAACACCTAAAAAGCCTAACTCAGCATTGCGCAAAGTGGCCAAGGTGCGTCTTACCAACAAAACAGAGGTTATCTCTTATATACCGGGCGAAGGTCACAACCTGCAGGAGCACTCTATCGTGCTGATTCGCGGTGGTCGTGTTAAAGATTTACCGGGTGTTCGTTATCACATCGTGCGTGGTACCCTGGATACCGCAGGGGTGAACAATCGTAAGAAGAGCCGCTCTAAATACGGCACCAAACGTCCTAAACCCGGAGCACCGGCCGCAGCAGGTAAAAAATAATTCCTTTCAACTTCTATTTATTTCCATAAAAAATGAGAAAAACCAGAGCTAAGAAAAAACCTTTACTTCCCGATCCAAAATTCGGTGATCAAATGGTAACCCGTTTTGTAAATACATTGATGGAAAGCGGTAAAAAGACCGTTGCCTTCAAAATTTTCTATGATGCTATTGATAAAATAGCCGATCAAACCAAAGAGGATGGTTACGAAACATGGAAAAAGGCTTTGGAAAATGTAGGACCCTCTGTTGAAGTACGCAGTCGCCGTGTAGGTGGTGCTACGTGTCAGATACCTACCGAAGTTCGTCGTACCCGCCGTATGTATCTGGCGATGACCTGGCTCATTCGTTATGCCGGCGATCGCAGTGGTAAAACGATGGCCGACAAACTCGCTGCTGAAACCATTGCGGCAAGTAAAGGCGAAGGCGCGGCATACAAAAAGAAAGAAGACACTCACAAAATGGCTGAAGCCAACAAGGCTTTCGCACACTACAAGGCTTAATCAGATTTTACAACATTTTTTATGGCTACAGATTTACGATATACAAGAAATATAGGTATTGCGGCTCACATTGACGCCGGAAAAACCACAACAACCGAACGTATCTTATACTACACCGGTGTTTCGCACAAAATAGGCGAGGTGCACGATGGTGCGGCAACAATGGACTGGATGGTTCAGGAGAAAGAGCGCGGTATTACTATCACGTCAGCGGCTACAACCTGCTTTTGGAATTACCCAACCAATCAGGGGCAGAAGACAAACGAAACCAAAGAATATAAATTTAACATCATCGACACGCCCGGTCACGTGGATTTTACCGTTGAGGTAGAGCGTTCCCTTCGTGTACTGGACGGGCTGGTTGCTCTGTTCTGTGCCGTGTCGGGTGTGGAGCCACAGTCTGAAACCGTTTGGCGTCAGGCGAACCGTTACCGTGTTCCGCGTATCGGTTTCGTAAACAAAATGGATCGCAGTGGGGCCGACTTCCTTGATGTGGTAAAGCAGGTAAAGGAAAAACTTGGTGCCAACCCGGTTCCATTACAATTACCAATAGGTGCTGAAGATACCTTCAAAGGCGTTGTTGACCTGGTATTGAATAAGGCCATTGTTTGGGACGACAGCACGCAAGGTATGACCTATCAGGAAATACCGATTCCTGAAGATATGCAGGAAGAA
>BJGO01000180.1 GCA_014190535.1 Bacteroidota bacterium
ATTCGGCGGTAAGAAAGGTTTTTTTTGCTTTTACATTGATATCACTCTCATTCTCGGACTCATTTTTTAGCAATGGTGCAGCCAGGGCATATTGTTTTTCTGCATAATAGACCTCACCGGTTTTTAGGGGCTTCGTCAGCATACAGGCCGAGGCGGAGAAGATGAGTATGATGAGCGTGATACGTTTCAGTAACATAAATGCAGGTCGGTAGCTAATCCAATTTCTAAGCCATAAAACTAATCAAATTTACTTGGCTCTTATCGTAAACGAAGGGATAGATACGTTTTGTTTTTTAAGATAAAAAAATCTTTGATGATACTATGTGGATAGTATCCGCTAATGTTAGGATTGTGGACTGTGCTTGCGAGTTCTTTGCGTTTCTTTTTCCATTCTGGGTATTTATTATAGAAAGCAAATATTGCACGTAATACGGCCATAGCATTAGCGAAGTCGCCTTTCAGAATAAACTGACCGGATGCCACGATATCCAAAAGAAGGCGAATGCTTAAAAGTTTTCCAAGATGACCAAGACGATAATTTTTGGTAAGTAAAGCCAGGTTGTTTCTGAAATTCAAAAATGTTTTTTTGGGATTGCCCTGAGGTAAACTACCACCACCAAGATGATAAACTAATGCATCCGGGCAATACGCGATTTTATAACCCATATTTTTCATACGCCAGCAAAGGTCAATCTCTTCCATGTGGGCAAAAAAGTCAGGATCTAAGCCTCCGGATTTTTGATAGATCGATTTTCTTACCATCATACAGGCACCGCTCGCCCAGAAAATTTCAGCACGGGTATTGTATTGATTTATATCTTTTTCAAGTTGATTAAAAATGCGACCACGACAGAACGGATATCCATATTTATCAATACATCCGCCGGCGGCACCGGCATATTCAAACTCGTCCGGTATCTCAATCGAACGAATCTTTGGTTGAACAGCACCCAAAAGCGGATCCTGTTCCATTAGCTGTATCATCGGTGAAATCCAGTCGCCGTGAGTGTCTACATCCTGGTTTAACAAAACAATATATTCACTATCTGTCTGTTCGATTGCTTTATTATAGCCTTCAGCAAATCCTAAGTTATGTTTGTGTACTATACATTTTACCGTTGGGAACTCTGCGTGAATATAGCTAACGGTGTTGTCGGTACTGCAGTTATCCGCAACAATCACCTCATAGTTGGCGTAGGGTGTATCAATTACTGTAGGCAGATATTGCTTTAAATAATCCAAACCATTCCAAGAGAGAATTATAACAGATACTTTAGGTGCCGTATTCATTATTGGCAAACGTATTAAATGATGAGGAGAATAAATATCTGAAAAGTATCACCAATTCAAAATCTGATCGATGCGTTTGCCCCAGTGATCCCGAATCGATGTGTTATCGGGATTAGTATATCCACTCATTTCTTTCATAGACGCATAAATCTTGTATTTCCACCTGCTATCACGAAGTTCTCCGTTCACATCTGAATGAATCAGGTGGTAATCATTTGTAGCAATGCCGGGCAAATAGAAAACGAACATAACATTCGTTTGTCCGCTGTTGATACGATAGTATTGCCAGATCTCGTAAGGCAATGCTCCGGGTTCATTGTTCATAACATGGTGGCGGTCGGGTTTGCCATATTGCAGATAAACCCGTCCTCGATCTGTTTCAAAACCGTGCCGGATGGGTGTGGAGAAACTGTACTCCGCAGCGTCAACATCTGCTTTGTATATGAGCCATTCTGTTTCCTCAGTTCCCGGGGCAATATGATTCCAGAATGCATATAAAAATTTCTTTGCACGGAGCGTATCATTTTGTTTTGATATTTCTTGTATGGTCTCTTTCTCAACGGATGAAGCTATTGGTGACAGACATTCAAGCCAGTAGAAGATGGAGTCTCCATCTAATTTTTCTACAAACGTTTCTTTAATATCCATTTGTAAGTAGCGTTCCGTATTGGATGCGATTACCGTACGGGTGCGAATAAAAAACGTATTCACACTGGCAACCACCTCAGTGTTCTTCTTGCGTACCTGTATGTTGAGTATGTATTGTCCCGCCTGAAGATCCTCTATGTTTAACTCCGTTAACACCGGAACTAAGGGGGCGCATTTTTCCTTATATGTGTGGGTGTATTGTTCTAAGAACTCACCGGTACGTTTCAAAAGTTGAATCTGTATAAAAAAGATAGTGTCACTAAGCACCGAATTTGAATTGTAGATTTCCTGATAGAAAATCAGTTTGTCCTTGACTCCCGGATATATATTTACCGGATAGGGTGTCATCGAATATCCTTGTTTAACGTATATCGATGAGGCATCAGCCGGACTATATTTTTCTAAAAACAAGGCATCAGAAAAACAAACCTCGGAGGCAGGAAAGTAAACAGCTATTCGTTCAGACATTACCACAGACTGATGTGTATTGATATCCTCAACAACAAGTTCAACACGATACTTACCTGAAGGTAAATAGACCTGCTTGATATCAAGTAAATCAAAATTGATCAATTCAGGAGACTTCAGTTCCCCGGTATGCAAGCGGTAATCCAGTTTATGAATGGTATCATCCAAATGATTTAGGTAAAAAATGTTAATGTGGAAACTAGCTTTGTATAGATGATTAGCTTGTTTAACCGGTTTGATAGATGCACTGAGAATACTAAATTGAGTTTCGACGTAGGGTAAGTTGTCATTACCTCTGAACAAACAGTTGCGCATTAATACCTGAGGCTGAGCAAGAGTCTGTATTACGGATAAGACCACCAGCAGAATGATCATATAAATAATGCGCCATTTCATAGCGTTAAATTAAATAAGCTTTTCATAATCGTGTATTACAGAGGCTACAATTTAATATAAACATTCATTTTTGTAAATAGTTATGCTCCCGGTCTATTTCATGTCAGCTAATCAATTGTCGTATTCGATCCAGAATAAGGACCTGATCGTTGCTGGAAAAACGCCCTATAACAAAATGTACAGATTGAATCGTTGCGTGCTGGCATCTGCACAAGGTCCACTCATATTGACCGTACCGCTTTTACATGGCAGAAATCAACGAGCCTTACTTAATCAGATTAAACTGGATGATCGTTCGAAATGGCGTCGTGAACATATAAACAGCATACGTACTGTTTATGGTAAAGCGCCATTTTTTATTTATTATGCAGATACTATATTCGAAATAATAAACTTGGAAGAGTCCTATTTACTCACGTATAACGTAACCATCATTAACCGAATATTCGATTTAATTCATTATCCGGGCAGGGTGTCTATAGCAGAGGAAGAGCTGCCAACAGCTATAGATAAAGCCAATCTGAGCAATCAAATCAGATATCACCAGATTTTTGAAAGCAAAACCGGATTCATATCCGATTGCTCTATCCTGGATGTGTTGTTTAACTATGGACCGAGAAGCCTGAATCTTTTAATGAAGTAAGTAAAGAGGGTTACTCCTTAAACTGATAGCCAACCCCGCGTATAGAGAAAAAATGTTGAGGGTTACGAGAATCCTTCTCGAAATATTTTCTGAAATTACTGATGAAGTTGTCTATCGTTCTTGTGTTGGGAAGCACATCATACTCCCAGGCTGATTGAAGGATATGCTGACGGGAAACAACTTCATTCTTGTGGTCTATTAATATTTTCAAAAAAGCGGCTTCACGCTTTGTGAGTTTGTACTTTTTTTTATCGTAAGCCACGGCTTCGAAGGTGTTGAGATTAATCGTATTCCCGCCGAATGAATATTTGGTGTTGGATAAAACCTCCGATTTCAAGGACCGTTTCAATAAGGCTTTAACACGCAATAACAGTTCCTCAAGATTAAATGGCTTAACCATATAGTCATCCGCTCCAATCTTCAATCCCTGAATTTTATCTTCCATCATATTTTTTGCTGTAAGAAACAAGATGGGTACTCTGGAATCCATAAATCGAATGCGCTCACAAACATTAAAGCCACTCATTTCGGGAAGCATAACATCGAGGATACAAAGATCAAACCGTTGCTTCTGAAATAGTTCAACGGCCTCTTTTCCATTCACTGCGCCAACAACTTCGTAGCCTTCCATTTCGAGATTTATTTTTATTCCTTCGAGTAAATGTTCTTCATCTTCTGCAATTAATATACGTTCTGACATTGAACTAAGCTTTGATTAAGGGAAATGTTATTTGAAAGCAACTGCCTTGGGGTTGATTGGGTACCATTGCAATTTTACCGTGGTGCAATTCTACTATTTGTTTAACAATATAAAGGCCTAACCCTGAACCTTTTGTTCTTCGGGTGTCTTCATTGCCTACACGATAGAACTTATCAAATATTTTAGTTCGTTCGTTTGATGGAATACCTATACCCTCATCCGTAACCTGTAACTGAACGTAATCATTAACCCGATGAACCATAAGTTTTATCTGAGAACCCTCATTCGAATACTTTACGGCATTTTCAAGCAGATTATCTATGACGGAAAGCACTGCAGGCTCATCTCCATTGATATGCAGATTTTCTTCAATGTGTGCATCCAGATAATGATTCTTAGCTGAGGTGCGTTTCTTGTGGCTAACAATAGTTCCTGCAATAGAACTTAGGTTTATCGGACCTAAATCAGCTTGGAAGGATGCACTTTCCAGTCTGGCAGAAAGCAATAAATTATCGACCATACCCTGAAGCCTGTCTACATCAAACAAGGCATTTTGAATCAGTTTAGATTTTTTTTCTACTTCAATGTTATGTCGGTTTTCGAGAGTTTGCAAGGTAAGTTTTACCGAGGCCAGCGGAGACTTTAGTTCATGTGTGATGCTAAGCAGAAAATTTTTCTGCGTTTGATTTAATTCAATTTCCTGTTTAAAGCTTATGATTACGCGCCAACTGAGTATAATGATGAGGATCATAAATACACAACCTTCACCCAGAATCATGGTTTGTTGCTTTCTATGTTTCTCGCTTAGCTGGGTATAAATTACTGCGCTTTTAAAAGCACTTTCGTCATCTGAGTTTGTTAAGCGGAATTCTTTAAATGCGGTTTCTGTTTGTATTTGAAGAAGGTCATTATTCTTTTTAAGTAGAAGTATCATCCACCACAAGTAAGCGGCTATGATATAGGCTATCATCAGGTAAAATAGTAAAA
>BJGO01000181.1 GCA_014190535.1 Bacteroidota bacterium
AGTTACGGTACCTGCAATGCATTGAAATTACATTTCGGTATCGGAAGCGCTTTAACGGTCGACTCAGCCCGGATTACATTTCCATCAGGAGCCACTCAAAAACTAATAAATCTTGCCGCTGACCGATATATCCACATCATTGAAAACACATGCGTATCTGTTAATCCGCTCATCAGTTTTATTGGGCCCGAAGTTATTTGCTCGGGTTCAACGGTTACACTAAATGCTCCCGCAGGGCTACAGTACCTCTGGTCAAATGGTGCCACCACGCAACAAAACAGTATTTCTGCGACCGGCGATTATTATTTAAGACTTACTGATGAAAATGGTTGTCGGGAATACTCAGCCTATTTGAATGTTACATCCGGACAGGCATTTAACACAACCATAACAGCAACCAAGTGCCCCGGGGCTGCCTATACTTTACCCGACGGAACTACAACAAATTCAACAGGTACATATACTGCTGTTGTTCCATCATCAAATGGATGCGACAGCACCATTACCGTTATTTTAACCGAACAACCTCAGCCGGTAATTGTGAGTAATACAATTGCCGCGAGTTGTGGAATTAATAACGGAAGTATCACCACTTCAATCAATGGTGCTACTGCGCCGTTTTCATATTATTGGAATAATGGTGCCACAACCCCATCACTAACTAACCTTGGTAATGGCACATACAGCCTGACCGTAACCGATGCCAATGGCTGTTCGGGCAGTGCCGTAAATACAATTACCTCAGGCATTTGCCCTCAACTTAATGGTCATAGTATGAGCGCTATTTCACAGAATACCGCCACCGTGAACTGGCCTGCCTATTCCTGTGCGCAGAAATACCGCATCATTCTGAAGAAAAGTGGTTCAGGTGAACAGTTTAACTTCATTGTTCCTGCCCCTTCAACGAGCACGGTATTATCAGGGCTGGAGCCTAACACCACCTATCAGGTTCGTATGCGAGTGCAATGTTCATCCAATGGAAGTGTTGTATCTAATTTATCGCCTATCGTTACTTTCACAACATTAAACAGTCAGGGTATCATCTGTACACCTCCTTCAAATGTAACCGTTAACACGACTCCCATTGCGGCTACCTTTAACTGGACACCGGCTTTTGGCGCTCAAACGTATAATCTGCGTTATCGTATTTCCGGATCCTCTGCATGGTCTGTGATAACCGGCATCAATGCCTCTCTGGCCTCATTCACATTAAACAATCTCAATCCATCAACGTCCTATCAGTTTCAATTACGAAGTAAGTGTAGTTCCAATCCTGATGAATTTTCACCTTATACCGCACAGGCATCATTTAATACACCCGCGGCTCGTTACAGCGAAGTGGCAGAAACGATGCAAGTAAGTATCTCTCCAAATCCTGCATCAGACTATTTTAATCTGGATATTGACGTTATCAGAGATAAGGAATTATTCATAAAGGTGTGCGATATCCTGGGTCGAGAAATGTTATCTGAATCCATAGTTCCTTCATCAAACCATATAGTAAGACAATATGCAGTAGCTGACTGGCAGGATGGGATGTATTTAGTTTATGTCAATCAAGGCAAGCGTCAATTTATCAGCAAAATTTTGAAACAGTAATAGCAATTATCATAAACCAGGAATGATGAATAAGTAAAAGCATAGTGCTTAGGACAGGACTGCTCTTGTTGAAAGCTGTATGATATTAACGAATTGAATTGCTTTATGCAGATAGCCGTGAAGACAGAGCTGAAACATTGTTTCAGTAACAAAAATTTAAAAGCCTTGAATAGATTGATATTCAAGGCTTTATTCTTTATTAATGGTAGCCCGTAGGGGAATCGAACCCCTGATTTCTCCGTGAAAGAGAGACGTCTTAACCCCTTGACCAACGGGCCGTTTTTTTAATTACGGAGCGCAAATATAGCCACTTATCGTTCCCGACCAATAAATTTTAGATTTTTCACTATTACATTCATTGTTTTTTTATTAATTCAATGATTTGATATTGATTATTAGCAGATTATGGGATTTCTAATACAAGAAAATCAAATTCCTGAACTGATACCACACTCTGAATTTGAATACGTACGCTATCGGTTATCGATGATATTATACATCTTATTACCTTGTAGGTATAACTTATTTCGTTTGCATGTTATTTCTTGTGTTATTTTACGTTACAATAATTAATAATTTAATTCTAGTGCATCATCACAACCTAATTCAACAATAAATAACATGTACGGTTTGGTTAATCAGGCTATTCAGGGCCTAGTCACTGAAAATTTTGGTAAGGACCGTTGGGATTTGGTCAGGCAAAAAGCAAATGTTAAACAGGAGTCGTTTTTAAACAATGAGATGTATGAGGATGATATCACTTACAGGCTTGCCGGGGCGGCATCTGAGGTTCTTGGCTTGAGTCTTACGGATGTACTTATCAGTTTTGGTAAATATTGGATTCTTAAAACAGCTCAAGAGAGGTACGGTACCCTGATGCAATCGGGTGGCGATCATTTTACGGAATTTATCCTCAATCTCCCCAATTTTCACAGTAGAGTAATGCTCTTGTATTCCGATATTAAACCTCCGGAGTTCTTTGTTGAGAAGAAGTCGGAAACAGCAATCGACCTTCATTATTATTCCACGCGTCCCGGTCTTACCGATTTTATGTTGGGCTTGGTTTTGGGATTAGGAGAACTCTACCGCACGCCCATAACCGTTAATATCACCGCCGATAGAAGAAATGGTGCACCGCATGATGTCTTTGAAATTTTAATTCATAATCCATGACCCCGGATGAAGAGAGGCTTATTGAACGGCTCTTTCCGTTTTATCTCTTAATGGATGCACAACTGCATATTGTTCAAGCTGGGCAAAGTGTAAAAAAGATTATTGGTGATTGCATAGATAAACCTTTCACGAATTACTTTACATTTCTTCGTCCGGGGCTTGGCATACGCTATCACATCGACTCTATACTACAGTTTGAAAATCAAATTTTTATTCTCAAAGGCTCAAATGGTCATCAGGATTTTCGGCTAAAAGGGCAAGTCGTTAGGTCTGATAAACATATTCTATTCTGTGGGTCGCCCTGGATTACCAGTGAGTCTGACTTTATCAGATTAGGTTTGAAGGTGACTGACTTTGCTATTCATGATTCAACAATTGATATGATGCAGAATTTACGCGTGCTGGATTTAGCGCTTATGGATTCCACCCATGTCAATAATCTTTTGGTGTCCAAGAATGAGGAGTTGACCAAAACGAATGCTGAGTTAGATCGCTTCGTGTACAGCGTTTCCCACGATCTACGTGCTCCGTTGACTTCTTTGCTTGGATTAATGAATATTTGTAATGAAACACTGCCTCAGGATGAATTATTTATCAGGCAGATACTCAGTATGATGCAACACTCCGTTAATAAAATGGATGCCTTCATATCTGAAATTCTTGATTACTCCCGCAACAGCCGCAAAGAAATTACACCAACCATTATTGACTTTAATTCGATTCTAACGGAAGCGAATGAGAGCCTAAAATACACCAGTAATGTGCCCGGATATGAATTTTCAGTAGCTATTCAGGAGGATAATGTGTTTTACTCCGACGAGCAACGTGTCAGTATATTATTGAATAATCTGATTTCAAATGCTATCAAGTACCTTGATGTAAGCAAAGCGAAATCCTCAATTCGGGCTCATGTTCACACCACCTCACATTGGGCAAAGATTATCATAGAAGATAATGGTATTGGCATCGATTCGTCCCACCAGACTAAGGTGTTTGATATGTTTTATCGCGCCACAGATATTTCCACCGGATCCGGGTTGGGACTATATATCGTAAGAGAGATCATGCATAAACTAGAAGGCACGATTACACTGGAATCAACACTTAATCAAGGCACCAGCGTTACTATTGAAATTCCCAATCTCAATTTAAATACTTTTGCATCATGAAGAAATATCAACTCATTTTGTTGATAGATGATAATCGCATTGATAACTTCATTCATCAGCATGTGCTTTCTAAAGCTGATGTTAGTGAAGACATCTTGATTAAAAATTCCGCTGTTGAAGCTCTTGAATATCTCAAGAATCCGGATCATGTATTTCCGGATGTGATTTTTTTAGATATCAGGATGCCGATTATGGATGGATTCGGATTCTTAAGAGCTTTTGAAGAACTTCCTGAGGAAAAAAAATCAGCAGTTAAGATATTTCTACTCTCATCTTCTAATGATCCGATAGACGTTGAGGAGGCAGGAAAATACAAGCGTATTACCCGATTTATACAAAAGCCACTGGATATTTCACAGTTGAGTCCGTATATATAATCCGTGCGCCATTAATTTATTAACCACAAACGAAATAGGGGCTTACTTTTGCCCTTCAATTATTATTTAATACCATGAGTCAGACAATAAACGAAAGCATTCCCGGTATAGATACCGCAGAGAAACTTGGTCTATCCGAAAAGGAATATCATTCGATAACCGAAATATTAGGTCGCCAGCCAAACTTTACCGAGTTGAGTATTTTCTCCGTTATGTGGAGTGAACACTGTTCCTATAAAAACTCAATCAAGTGGCTAAAGACATTGCCCCGCGAGGGAGGCCTTTTGCTCACAAAAGCCGGCGAGGAGAACGCCGGTCTCATTGATATTGGAAACAATCTGGCCTGTGCATTCAAAATTGAAAGTCCTAATCATCCCTCTGCCATAGAACCTTATCAGGGAGCGGCAACAGGTGTTGGTGGCATACATCGCGATATTTTTACTATGGGCGCCCGTCCGGTTGCGGCTCTAAACTCATTGCGCTTTGGAAATATTCATGAGAGCCGCACAAGGCATCTGCTTCGTGGTGTTGTAAAGGGTATAGGCGATTATGGTAATGCATTTGGTGTTCCGACCGTTGCCGGTGAAGTTTTTTTTGATGAGTCTTTTCATACCAATCCCTTGGTTAATGCTATGAGTGTCGGTATTGTAGAAAAAGGTAAAACAGTTTCTGCCATTGCAAAAGGCGTTGGAAATCCGGTATACATAGTAGGTTCGGCAACCGGTAAGGATGGCATACATGGGGCTACATTTGCATCT
>BJGO01000182.1 GCA_014190535.1 Bacteroidota bacterium
ATAATTTGAGGGCATACTCTGAATATTCGGGGCTCAGGTATGTAGAATTGTAGAGGATGCGAAGGAACTTGCTGAAGTCGGTGACATTCAATTGGTAATCCAGTTCGGCCATATTCTCGTTGTGAATACCAAGCACGGCATAAAAATGACTAAACTCGGCCGGAGTAATTTTTTCTACCAGCAAATTAGCCGACTCATTATCAGAGCCGCAAATCATTTTATATAACAAGTCTTCATAGTGATAGTATTGATGCGGTTCAAGATAATTACCCTTGTTGCGCGGATCGCGTAAGTCCGGACTTACACCTTTTACATAGATTTTTTCTTTAAGCAGCTCCGGATTTTTTTCAACCTTTTTCAGGAAGCAAATCATAATCGATATTTTCAGCATGCTCGCCGGATTGAACAGATGTGTTTCATTAATTTCAAACCAACGCCCGTCGTTAAGCGACCTGAAATAAACCGACACATCTTCAGCATCCCCCTTGTTTATGCGTTCCTCAATAAGGTCAGATACTTTGTCTTTGAGCTCGGAAAAGGTTTGAGCCGGATGCATTTGATCTGCCAGTAAAAGAGGCCGGGTGTAGGAGAGTCCGTTCTCGTTCAGCCGCAGGATCTTGAGTTTTTCATCAAGTGTTCGTTCTCGCATAACACAGAGTGGTATGTTATGCTGTTTAATCAGGTAAAAAGAGTACCCGCTGAGCAGGGAAAGCACGACCACCAGCGAAGTCAGGATGCGGATAGTTAGCTTGTTCTTTAAAAAAGCCATCATGGTAATTAAAGTTCGATGAATGATTTAAAAATCAAGTTCAAAAGTACAATTAATTCGTTAATAGTAAATAATTTAAATTTATTTTATTCTTAATATGTTGATAACATATCGGATAGATGTTAATGAGTGATTTTTTAATAAACAGTTAATCCCTGTAATAAATATTCTTAAGTTAATTTGGCACTACAAATAAATAACCTATGAAACATAACTTAACCTTACTTTTTACCCTACTGACCTTAGTCTTTGCATTCAGGGTCGATGCGCAAACCTTACCTTGCGACGATACTTGTCCTGCCAATGCAGAAGTAGAACAGGAGGTTTGTGGCTCTGCCACTAATGATAACTGCGAGAATGCCGTTACAGTATCCTGCGGTTCAACCGTATGCGGAACGTCCTTCAGTGAAGGATTAGGCGGCACCTTCGATACAGACTGGTACACCTTTACCATAACAGAAAATACCAATGTGACCGTTAACTTTAATTCATCACGGGCTCACGTGTTTTCTATCATAGACAACTGCGTGGACCAGAATGTGCTTGCAGTAGGTATCAACGACCCTTGTCTCGAAACATTTGCTGTTACAAACCTGGCTCCCGGCACCTATCTGATTAATGTGTTTCCGCTGTTCAGCTTCACGGATATCTGGGCCTGTTCCGACAACGTGAGCTATGCATTTAATGTGGTATGTAGCAACGACCCCGGCAATTGTACGCTCGAAGTACTGCCTGCTGTAAGCAATCCAACCTGTGGTGGTCCCGGCGACGATGGTTCTATATCCTTGTTTATTATCAACGGAGAACCGCTCTTTAATATACAGTGGGATAATGGCAGTACCGATCAGGATTTATTCTTCCTTACTGCCGGCACCTATTGCTATACCGTAACCGATGGCCTTGCTTGCACCGCGAGCGATTGTATCACGCTGAGCGCACCCGTTTGTAGTGCACCGGCCAATCTGAGTGCATCCGGTATTACCAATACCAAAGCCACCTTATCTTGGACCGCCAACGACTGTGCATTAAAATATCGTTTACAGGTTCGTAAACAAGGAACCACTGCCTGGACAACCTACTTCCTGAATGCGGGTGCCACAGCCAGAACCATCAATAATTTAGAAAGTGGCAATACCTATCAATACCGCATTCGTTCGGTTTGTTCTTTTGATGGATCGGTATTATCGCCGTTTAGTGCTATTGAAACCTTTACTACCGGTGGGTGTCAAACACCGGGTTCACCATCGGCCACCGTGGTGTCGGCCACATCGGCACAGATACAATGGACTACCGTGGATGGCGTTTCCAAGTATCGCGTACGCTATCGCCCTCAGGGTAGCACAGACTGGTTAATTAAAGCCGTAAATCATCCGCAAAGCAGCACCGTAATCAATAACCTGGAAGCCGCAACCACATACGAATATCAATTATTGAGTATCTGCACCGGCACCAATGCATTGAGTGCTCCATCCTCACTGGCCACCTTTACAACTAATGCACTTCGTATTGATGCGGATCAGGCGGCAAGTGTTATTCTGTATCCAAATCCATCTAAAGGTCCGGTTACCTTCATTGCCCAGGGCAGTCTGGTCAATCAGGTGACTATCGATGTATATGATGTACTTGGAAAGCAGGTAGCGCACGAACAGGTTACGTTAAACAATGGTACACAGTCGTTATCCCGCGACTATTCCTCATTGGCCAAGGGTGTTTATATCATCCGCTTTAGTAACAACGGCGTAGTAAACAACTATAAGTTTGTAAAAGAATAATAAACGGTAAACCGTGTAAAGAAAAAGAGCGGCACCCGGCCGCTCTTTTTTATTTTATGTATATCGGATGTTTAATGATACCCTTACGATGCAGGAAATGACGAAGACTTACACCCAGCACACCTAATCCGTAGGTCATGCTTCGCCTGAAATTGATACTGCTGGCCTCTTCAAAATATTTAGTGGGGCAGGTTACCTCAGCAATGTCAAATCCGGCCATAAAAATTTGTGATATCATTTCATTGTCAAAAACGAAATCATCGGAGTTTTTATTAAAGGCAATTCCACGAAGCACCGTACTTGAAAATGCTCTGTATCCTGTATGGTATTCAGACAGTTTCTGATTGATTAATATGTTTTGTGACAGGGTAAGCATTCGATTAAAGATATACTTATACATAGGCATGCCACCTTTGAGCGCACCCTTACCCAATATTCTTGAGCCCAGCACAACGGGGTATAGGTCGTTGGCGATGATGCTCGCCATAGCCGGAATCAGCAACGGGGTATATTGATAATCCGGGTGTAGCATGATTACAATGTCGGCCTGCAGTTCCAGTGCTTTATTATAGCACGACTTCTGATTGCCGCCATAGCCCTTATTCTTTTGGTGAACAATGATGTGCCGGATGCCCAGCTTTCTTCCCTGCTCAACGGTATCATCTTTACTGGCGTCATCAACAAGCACCACTTCATCAACGATGTTAAAGTCGATTTCGCGGTACGTTCGTTCCAATGTGGCCGCGGCATTATATGCGGGTAACACCACAACCACTTTTTTATTGTTTATCATATGTACAAAAATAGAAGTAGAAACCCATCTTACGACAATCGTTTGTGGATGTTTCCAACAAATCAGATATTTGAGACTTAAGTTCGCATCGATTGAAAATCCTTCAGGTTTGCAAGAAATTCCCATATCCGCTCACTGACGGGGAGCGCATCGCTGTGTTTCAATCCGGTAAAGGCTTGTATGAGGCCGGTGCCCGGGTTTCTGTTGCGGCCATTAATACCAAAAAACACTACACAAATCCCCAATCGGTACCTGAGGCTATTCAAAAACGATATCCGATACATTCGGTCATTGTTGATACTGAACCAAGGGTGGCCGGCTTTATCTTTTCTTACCTGAGCGGTTCATCTTACAATATGGATCGATTTCATCGCGCCTCATTCACCCGCTTGCTAAGTCAACTGCTTACTGAACAATCCTTCGAGATCATTCAACTTGAAGGAGCATATCTGATACCTTATATTGAATGTATTCGCCAACATACCCATGCCCGTATTGTATTGCGTTCGCACAATATAGAACACCGTATCTGGCAGCGAAATGCTGATTTTGCAACATCGCCGTTACGTAAAAGACTATACCGTTATTTTGCCCGTCGTATGGAGCGTGTCGAGCGGCGCGCTTTGCCAAAACTGGACGCCCTTGTTCCAATTTCTTCTGCCGATGCTGCCTGGTACAGGGAGCAGGGATACATTGGCCCTATGCATATCAGCATGACCGGCTTCGATGAACCCAAGGCGCTCAACAAACAAATAAACTGCGAACTCCGTTTATACTCGGTGGGCTCTGCCGACTGGTTACCCAATATCGAAGGCTTACGCTGGTTTATAGAACACGTATGGACCCGACTGATGGCCGAAGCGGTTCCGGTAACCCTTCACTTATCCCATGCAGGACTACAAAAAGATTTTTTTGCTGTAAAAGGTATTACTTGGTACGAGCAAATTAACGATATGCAATCCTTTATAGCCGATAAGGATGTTCTGGTGGTGCCTTTATTTTCGGGTAGTGGCATACGCATAAAAATACCGGAGGCCATGAATCAGCATAAAGCAGTGCTTGCTACGCCTATTGGCGCCGAAGGACTGGACCTGATTGAGGGCAGGGACATTATCCTAGCCAACACGGCGGATGCCTTTGTGCAAAGCATCAGGCGCTTGCATGAAGACCGTACCCTGTTGCAAACAATAGCTTCATCCGCTTACCACACCTGCCGTAAGCGATTTGATAATCGGATACTTGCAACCGAATTACTGCAATTTTACAATTCCTTATGACGATTATTATCACGCTCTATATCATCTGTATTGCATTAATCCTGTTTTCCTATATAGGTTATCCAATAAGTTTACTGCTCATTCGCATCACCTATCGTCGCATATACAAACCCTACACATCAAAAGAAGATATGCCGGTGCTGGACGTTTTAATCTCGGTGCGCAATGAAGCATCGGTACTCGAAAAAAAAATACGCTCCGTTTACAACACGGCCTATCCTATGCAAAAGTTGCGTGTGTCTGTTGTATCAGACGATTCAAACGACGGCACCGACGACATCCTGCATCAGCTGAAGCAGGAGTTTCCCTCGCTGACACTCTACCGCAATCAGGAGCGCAAAGGCAAGCCGGCCAATATCAACTACCTTGCACGATGCAGTAAAGCCGAACTGCTTGTGCTTACGGCTGCCAATGTGTTTTTTGAACTCGATACCCTTGTACACCCGGTAAAACCTTTTGCC
>BJGO01000183.1 GCA_014190535.1 Bacteroidota bacterium
AGAGAAAATCCAGTAATCGAACGCTTGTTTTATCTGATGTTCAATGTTTATGAAATCACCTGCAGGGTTTGGATATATGCTTATCGTATTTGCATTTACGCTTTCAATACCGGTGGCGCATTCCAGTTGGGTGTAAAGAAAATTAGTTACAAAATTGACTGTGGTATCCATATAAGCGGCAGAACCAAGGTAGGGTACGTGTGGGGCATTGTTAAAAGTATAGAAGGATGAAAGGGTGCCGTTAGTCTGACACATCGAGTCGATACTATAGGAGCCACTTACTTCCATAATTGGAATGAAACCCAGCATATACAACATTTCTGTGTCGTAAGGAACGGTAGCATCATTAGTGCCGTGCATACTGCAAATCGGCGTATCGTTGGGTTTTATCCAAGAAATATCGCCAATGGCACCACATAAGTTGACAATCGCTTTTATTTGTTCAGGGTATCCCTGGTTACCGCTGTTTCCGCTCATATCACCCAACTGACTCATATCGATGTCGCTGGGTAATTCAGACTCTTCATTCAGGTATGCATAATGTATGGCAATAAATGCACCGGCCGAACTGCCACCTAAAAAAATCTGATTGGTATCTATCTTATAAGGATTCCCTTCACGTGCAGTTTTCCAGAACCAGCGAACACAGGCCTTGGCATCCTGAACGGCACGATAAACGGCACGGATGGCTTCAGGTTTATTCGGAACCAGGGAAGCAAATCCTAACCGATAGTTATAAGAAGCAGTAACGTAACCTCTCTTAGCAAAAGCATTGCAAATGGTTACCACATCGTTATCATCTTTTGTACCGGCAATAAATGAGCCACCGTGACCAAGTATGAACAACGGCCTCAGGGGTTCTGAGTCGTTGGAGGGTTCATAGATGTCCATAGTAAAGTCCTGATTTTCGCCCTGAGCCGTTACATTGGATCCGAAGACGATATCAGATGTTTTGGTAACCTCGGTAAAAATTTCACTCTGATAACGGCCATTGCATTGTGCCTTGGCCTGATTGTAATGAAGTGCGATGCATAACAATACAAGGGGTAGTAGTTTATTCATGTGTTTAATTTGATCCCACTAATGTAAACAAACTATGTTAACGGTAAAGGGGAAATTATGCCGTGGCAACGGGTAAAGTTTCCCGAACGTATACCTCGCTGCCGTTAGTATGAATCAGTAGCTCGTTTTGAATGGTGTTAGCCTGCGATTCGGAATAGGTTTTTCGCACACGGATATAATTGTCGGTGTATCCGAGCATATAGCCGCCATCATTTTCACATTCCCAAAGCACCGGTCTTGATGTATACAGGTGTTCGTTGTAGAATACATTTCGTTTTTTATCGGAAAGTTGCCTCAACAAGCGATTACGCTCAAGCCTTACATCTGAAGGAACGCTTGCGGTCATCGATACGGCCTCGGTATTATCGCGTTCGCTGTAAGTGAATACGTGCAGATAGGATAATGGTAAGCCATGAATGAAGTCAAATGTTTCTCTGAAATATTCCTCAGTTTCGCCGGGGAAACCTACAATAACATCGGCTCCGATGCCGGCCTGAGGCAACAAAGTTTTAATGGTTTCTATACGATTTTGGTATAATGCGCTCAGGTAGCGACGCTTCATTCGTTTGAGAATAAAATCACTGCCCGACTGAAGGGGGATGTGAAAATGAGGTACAAACTTTTTAGAACCGGCAATGAATTCTATAATTTGGTCATTGAGTAAGTTAGGCTCAATCGAAGAAATACGAAACCGCTGAATGCCCTCTATACGGTCCAGTTCGGTTATGAGTTCCAGTAGGTTCTCGTTTCGTTTGCCGGTTGTTCCCGAAAATCCGAAGTCGCCAATATTCACTCCGCTTAATACAATCTCTTTGATGCCCTGTTGTGCGATTTCACCGGCTTGCCTGATGATGTTGATGATGGAATCACTGCGGCTTTTACCTCTTGCAAGTGGGATGGTGCAATAGGTGCATGAGTAGTCACATCCATCCTGTACTTTCAAAAAGGTGCGCGTGCGTTCACCTATTGAATAACTGCTGTGATAGGAATGTACATCCTGTATATCGCAGGAATATACCTGAACCTGGTCGTTAAGAATCGTTTCCATCAAATCTCCCAGTTTGAATTTATCCTGCGTGCCAACAACAAGGTTTACGCCGGGTATTTCAGCAATTTGATTTGGCTTTAATTGTGCATAGCAACCGGTAACAACAATATGTGAATCAGGATTACATCGCTGAGCTTTTCGAACAATACGCTTGCATTCCTTGTCGGCGTTTTCTGTTACGGAGCAGGTGTTGATGATGTAGTAGTCGGCAGGCGACTCAAAACTTACTTTTTCATAGCCCAAGGACTCCAGATTTTTCCAGATCATCCCGGTCTCGGTATAATTCAGTTTACATCCCAGTGTATGAAAAGCGACTCGTTTCCTGTTGTTCATCGAAGTGCGCAAAGATAATTGTTAGCGCACAGTTCGGTGCGCTTAACGAACTCGTTTTTTTGTATCGGAATCTTTTTTGAATCCATAAGGACAATGGCGACAACCATTTTTACAGCAATAACCTCTTTTGAGGTGATATTCTTTGGTGAAGACGATGTTACCTTGTTCATCAAAGTAATACATCTCGTTTTTTGGTTGTTTTTCAGGTGAACTCACATCTACAATACAAATTTGCCGGTATAGTTGTTTGGTGAAATATTTTTAAGTTCCAGTTTTAGGTCGGCCGGTATTTGCAGTTGTTCGATGAACGAAGCGATATCAGATTGCGTGATGTGGTTTTTACCGCGTGTAAGTTCTTTGAGCGCTTCGTAGGGATTGGGATATTGTTCTCTGCGGAGTATGGTTTGAATGGCCTCCGCAACCACAGCCCAGTTTGCATCCAGATCACGCTTTATCACCATAGTATTGACGCTGAGTTTGCCAAGACCTTTCATAATGGAATTAACAGCAATTACAGTATGTGCGTATGGCACGCCAACATTACGTAATACGGTTGAGTCGGTTAAATCGCGTTGTAAGCGGGAAACAGGAAGTTTAGCTGACAGATGTTCAAACAGGGCATTGGCCAGGCCAAGGTTACCTTCGGCATTTTCAAAATCGATAGGGTTCACTTTATGTGGCATGGCAGATGACCCCACCTCGCCGGCAACAGTATGTTGTGTGAAATATTCCATTGATATATATTGCCACACGTCGCGGCAAAAGTCAATCAGAATGGTATTTATTCGTTTTGATGCATCAAATAATGCGGCAAGATGATCGTAATGCTCTATCTGTGTTGTGGGATAAGATGGATGGAGCCCAAGAACCTCCTTGATAAAATGATGAGCAAACTGATGCCAGTTATAATCGGGATAGGCAACATAATGAGCATTCAAGTTTCCTGTTGCCCCGCCGAATTTGGCCGGAATGGGGCACTGATTAAACAGGATAAGTTGTTGTCTGATTCGTTCAGCAAATACCTGAAGTTCCTTACCAAGAAGGGTAGGGGAAGCCGGTTGCCCGTGTGTACGGGCCAGCATGGCAATATGATCCGACTCCCGAGCCATATGCTCTATGCGTTGTATTAATGTCTCCATAGATTGCACGAAATAACCCGAGTAAAATTCCTTTAGCGAGAGGGGTATTGCCGTGTTATTAATATCCTGCGAGGTGAGACCAAAATGCACAAACTCTCTGTATGCTCCGAAACCGGATTGGTCTATTTTTTCTTTGATGAAATATTCAACAGCCTTAACATCGTGATTGGTAATACGTTCCTGTGCCTTAATACGTTCTGCATCCTGTTCATTGAACTGTTCGGCTACATCACGTAACACCGAATATACAGCAGGATCAATTTTATGCAAGGGTTGTATACCCGTTTTACAAAGAGCAATAAAATATTCTACTTCAACATAAACCCGGTAACGTATTAAGGCATATTCAGAGAAATATCGTTGTAGCGCTTTGGTTTGATTGTGGTATCGGCCATCGATTGGAGATAAGGCATGAAGCGGAATGAAATTCATCGTTCAAAGATAAGTTTTGTAAAACGTGAAAAAAGTTCATATTCATTAACATAATTTATATGTTAGGAATTATATGCTTAACATTAAACAAAGCCAAATGCCTTCTGTTACATCGCAAACACTTTTAAACACCAAACAAAAATTTTATGAAAAAACTATCAATGTTTTCTTTCGCGCTCCTTTTCATGTGCAGCGCCGCATTTGCCCAAACGGCAAAAGTTCAGATCATCCACAACAGCGCAGATCCTGCCGCATCTTCTGTGGACATTTATGTAAACGATAACCTGTTGCTCGACAACTTCACGTTCAGAGAAGCTACCGGATTTGTTGATGTGCCTGCCGGTGTTACCCTTAACATTCAGGTTGCTCCTCCTTCATCAACCTCCTCTGCCGATGCTATTGCTACGTTTCCGGTTACTTTAGATGCTAACGAGAACTACTACGTTGTAGCTAATGGTGTATTAGATCCATCCTCATTTTCGGCTAACCCTGATGCCAGTTCAACAGCTTTCGGATTATTTGCATATCCGGGCGCTCAATTAGCTTCTTCTGATCCTTCTCAATTCCAAATCCAATTTTTTCACGGAGCAACTGACGTACCAACCGTAGATGTATTGGGTCGTAATTTAGGTAACATCGTAGCGGTTAACAATTCATCATATGGCAATTACAACAGCAACTACATTGGTTTGCCTGAACAAAACATCATTCTGGATGTAACTCCGGGTAATGATAACGAAAACATTCTATTAACCTATCAAGTCAACACAACGGGCTTAGCAGGTTTAAGTGGTTTAGTATTTGCTTCCGGATTTCTTGATCCATCTGCTAATCAGGGTGGCGAGTCGTTTGGTGTATTTGTAGCCTTGGCT
>BJGO01000184.1 GCA_014190535.1 Bacteroidota bacterium
AAGGGATCATCTCAATTTTCCAGCATTTCCTCCCAAGAATCATTGAGTCTCCTATGATGCGTAGAGCGTATTCATGACTACCGTAATACCCTCTTACGAGATGATCATTAGTAAAATCAGTTCCCATCCAGCTTTGAGCCATCATCGATGGAGGCAGTTTAATCGTTCTCTCTACCGAAGGAATCCAGTTCCATACTTCCTTTTGTCGCTTCAGAAAGACGATGCCTTTATCTTTTATAGGCGACTGGATAAGAATCATCGAATAATTCACGCCTTTGCTCCACCCTTTTAATTTTATGGTCCTTGTCCAATCAGGACGGATGATATCAATAGAAACTTCTGCGATAGATGTTTCACCACGCAAGTGATCCTCTGATCGCTTTATTATTTCAGTTGCTGTTACTTGTTGACCATTTGAGGTAAATCCGCAAAGCATTATAAAAACAAGTACGAATAGAAGCATTAGCCTGAAAAAAAATTGATTACTACTACAGTACTTGCGAATCAAAGCGCGCCACGCTTGAGTGTATGATTTCATGGATGTATTATGATGCGAGGTTTAGATGATGCTATAAGAATATGGGTGTTGTTAATGGCTTTAAACAAACAATATAAGTGTTTTTTAATGACATATAATGTGATCTAACGTACATCATTAAAACTAAAAAAGCCCGACACATGGTGCCGGGCTTCTATAAAAAGAGAAATAAGGTTATGTAAGCGGCCTACTGCTTGTTGAATTTGATCACGTTGTATCCGTTGCTTGTTTGAACATTCAGTAAGTAGATGCCGGTGGTTAAATCAGCAGTACTGATGGATACGATATTACCTTTTTGAGACAAGTTGCCAACCGTATTTTGTACTAGCATACGGCCACTCATATCGCTGATGCTTATTGTATGATTTGGTGAAGCATTTGCGGCAAGCTCGATATTTAAGATGTCCTGAACAGGGTTAGGATAAGCAGCTACTATACCATTGCCTGAAAGGTTGGCAATACCAACAGTGATACCACTGATGGTAATATTGGATGTAACCGTATCGGTTCCGCAGGCGTTGATGGCAACAAGTGTAACGGTGTATTGGCCGTTAGATGCATAAGTATGGGTGGCATTGGCATCAGTTGATGTGTTTGAGGCACCTGAGTTTGGGTCTCCAAAATTCCAGGCATAGCTGGTTGCATTTGCTGAACTGTTTGTAAATGTTGCTACACCCTGATTGCTATTACCTGTAAATGATGCTACCAAACCATTAGGGCCATCATAGGCATTGTTAGAAGGGTCAACCTGACTCCAGCAGCCGGCCCAGTTCTCAGTACCGAATGCACCTGCATAGGTTACAGGTGTAAAGAATGGATCATTCAATAGTGGGTTGTTAAAGGAAGCCGCATTCAATAATGGTGAATTACTCAAAGGAATTGCATTTGGTGTTGCACCATAGGCATCTGTAAGGTTAACATCAGCGTTTGCCGTCAAAATGGTATTACTGTTAGATGGGTTGTTAAACCAGGTATTTATATCGAAAGTGCTTCCTGTGGCAACAGCTAATGGTGTCGTACATCCGGCAATAAATGTATTGCGAACCTGCAATAAATCGCTCGTACAGTTACCTTCTGTGAGACTACCATCAATCAATAAGCCAAAAGGATAACCCATAAATAAGGAGTTATAAATGGATGTAGCGGTGTTACGACGAAGATGAGCGCCACGCTTATAAGCGGCCGCTATGCTTGTTGTTGACTCAGCCAATGGCCCAATCACAGTGATATTGGAATATAAAGGACGTGTTTGAGGACTGGCAGTTGTACCGTTGGCGTCGTTATCAGATTCAAAACCGTTAGAGGCTCCTGGAGCATCGGCAATGTTTGGATCACGTGTAATTAATACGAATTGCACTTTACCCTGATAACCGTTATCTGTATCGAGGTCATCATCCAGATTCTTGTTTAGAAAAAGGTTTTTAAGATTAACGGTACCACCAAAGCACTCAATGGCATCATCGTTTGCATAGCTCACCTGAATATGGTCAACCGTAGTACCGTTTCCAACACCACCCATAGTTAAGCCGTTGATCTCGTTATTGGGCTGAAATGCAACACCTGCATATTCAATACGCACATAACGGAGAACTCCGGAGTTATCGTTAGCATCAGTTCCGCCATACTGACCATCACCTTCAGCGTTATCTACGCCGCCTTCAATAGCCGCTGTGCCTCCGGTTTGATTAATAGGAGCCTTACCAAGAATAATCAAACCACCCCAATCGCCATAGTCGCGGTCGCCGGGAGCTTGATTCGAAGTGAACACAATTGGTTTTGCGGCAGTACCATTTGCAATAATTTTTGCACCGCGGGTAACAATCAGCGTGCCTTTTGTGTCAAAATCGCCACGAATTGTGGTGCCCGCCTGAATGGTCAGGGTTGCATTATTTTTAACGTAAATAAATCCTACCAGAACATATACGTTATCACGGGTCCAGGTAGTGTTTGTGGTAACATTTCCGGTTACCTGAATGGTTGCCGCAAAGCTGTTTATGGCAAAGCAGGTAGCCAAAATGAGTGTTAAGAGAATGTAAACTTTTTTCATTGGTTTTTAAATTTTGCGCAAACCTAACTTCGCAGTGTTAAGCTAATGTTAACCTATAATTAAGCCAATGTTAAAATACAACCTGCTACGAGATTTTTCTTAACGTAGGCTTAGCAGTGCCACATTTTCAAGATGATGGGTATGAGGGAACATATCTACCGGACAACTTTTAATTACAGCATATTTGTCATCAAGCATTTGTAAATCGCGAGCCTGAGTTGCAGGATTACAACTCACATAGATGATTTTTTCGGGAGATAATGAACGTAAAGACTCTACCACCTTAGGATGCATACCGGCCCGGGGCGGATCCGTAATAACCACATCCGGCTTGCCGTTTTGATTTACAAATTCATCGGTTAGCGCATCGGCCATATCTTTTACAATGAAGGTGCAGTTATCTATGTTGTTTAAAGAAGCATTAAGTCGAGCATCGATAATGGCCGGTTCAATATATTCCACGCCAACCACCTTGGCGGCGTATCGTGCGAGATAAATGGCAATACTGCCCGTGCCTGTATATAAATCATAAACTAATTCACCGCCTTTAAGCCCTGCATATTCTTTTATCTTGCGGTAAAGTTGTTCGGCTTGTCTTGTGTTGGTTTGAAAGAAACTCTGTGGGCTGATTCTGAATTGCAAGCCATCCAGCATTTCGTTAATATAGGGCTTGCCGCTGTAATGTATAACCTGAAGGTCGCTCATGCTATCGTTTCGCTTGGCATTAATCGCATAGTTTAACGAGGTGATTTCAGGAAATCGACTTTTCAGGAATTCCAGTAAGGGAAGTATATCCGGGGTGTTTTCTTTGAACGTGAGCAGGATCAGCACTTCACCGGTGCGTAAAACACGCAACATCATGTTCCTGAGTAATCCTTGTTGTTGGCGGGCATCATAAAAAGACAATCCTTTTTCTGTAGCGTATTGATATACGGCATTTCGAATGGCATTTGTGGGTTCATTCTGCAAGTGGCACTCATCCACATGAAGCACTTTATCCCAAAAACCCTGAATGTGATAACCGAGTGCAGGTTTGTTTTGTGCGTGGGCCACGGTTAAGATTTCATTAGGCACCCATCGGCGGTTGGAGAAGGCGAATTCTAATTTGTTTCTATACCGGTATTCGTTCTCAGATCCTATAATCGGCTCCCATTCGGCTACATCTACCTTGCCCATATGTTTAATGGTATCGTGCACCATACGTTCCTTAAATAGCAGTTGCTCAGCATAAGGTACGTGTTGCCATTTACAACCGCCACAGTAGGTAAAATGTTTACATACGGGATTTAATCGTTGTGCGGCCTTCTCTCTGAAATTAATAATCCGTGCCTCGGCAAAGTCCTTTTTATTAAAGTAAACCCTCACATCAACAACGTCGCCCGGCATGGCGCCATCTACAAAAATTACCTTACCTTCAAATCGACCGATAGCTTTACCTTCATTGGCATAGTCTGTAATAACTAAATTATCGATTAAAAAGCCGCCTTTATTTCGTTTGGTCATTAGAATGACTGATTTATCGGGGCTAAAATAGGTGAATTATATTCCGGGCTGAGGTTTTAATACTTAATAAAAATGATAGTTTTGTTCCCCTAAATCCAAAAAAGCCAAAATTCAAATCAACATATGAATACCATCCGAATCGGTTTAACCCTCATTGTTTCATCATTACTTATTAGCACGAATCTTCATGCTCAGTCAGGAACCTTATTCAGTGTAGGCAATCAGAACATCAGCTCATCAGATTTTCTGACCGTTTACAAAAAAAATAATATGGGGAAAGAAGTAGACATGAGCGAATCGGCTTTATCCGACTACCTGAATCTTTACATCAACTTCAGGCTTAAGGTTCAGGAGGCACGTGATTTACGGGTAGATACCATACCTAATGTAAAGAGCGAATTAATTACCTACAGAAGTCAGCTGGCTAAAGGTTATCTTACAGATAAGGACAAGATCGATCAATTGACTCTGGAAGCTTACGAGCGATCAAAAACAGAGGTACACGTGATGCACATTTTGGTTAGCTGTGATCCCAATGCACTGCCTGCAGATACTTTGGCCGCTTTTCAAAAAATTACCCGACTCCGCAATGCAATAGTTAAAGGAAAAGATTTTGCAAAGGTGGCCGCTGACTCAAGCGACGATAAATCGGCAAAAGATAATGGCGGTGATATCGGGTACATCACATCACTTCAGGTGGTTT
>BJGO01000185.1 GCA_014190535.1 Bacteroidota bacterium
TTCGGATATAACTTGTAAAGGACCGATCTCAGAAGTTCGTGTTGCAAAAATCGGTGATCAGGTTGTGATCAACCCAACTAAAGAGGCACTGGAAACAGCGACACTGGATGTTATTGTAGGAGCATCTTCCAGCAGTATTGTTATGGTTGAGGGGGAAGCAAAAGAATGTTCTGAAGCTGACATGGTACAAGCTATAAAAACAGGACATGAGGCCATCAAAATGCATTGCCAAGCACAGCTTGAATTATGCGAATTGCTGGGTGGTCGTAAGGCGCACCGAGCATACAAACCTGCACCAAGCAATGAGGATATCAAACATAAAATCAGTGAATTATTTAAAACGAAAGTCTACAACGTTTGTAAATCTAATTTGCCAAAATCTGAGCGCAAAGCCGCATTCAGCGCACTACGAGATGAGTTAAAGGCGGTCTTCTCAGAATCAACAGATGATGAATTAGCATTGGCAAAAAAATACTACGCTGATCTTGAGTATGATATTATGAGGAACATGATACTCGACGAGGGAACACGTTTGGACGGTAGAAACACAACACAAGTACGCCCCATATGGATGGAATTGGACTATTTACCATCTACACACGGCTCGGCTATATTTACCCGTGGTGAAACACAATCGCTGACCACGGTAACGCTTGGTTCAAAACTGGACGAATTAATGCTGGACCGTGCTATGGAAACAACCTATACCAACTTCCTTTTGCACTATAATTTCCCTGCCTTTTCTACAGGCGAAGTGAAGCCTAACCGTGGTCCGGGGCGTCGTGAAGTTGGGCACGGAAATCTGGCCTTGCGTTCGCTTAAAAACCAGTTACCAAGTAACGATGACTGTCCATATACCATCAGAGTGGTTTCAGATATTCTTGAATCAAACGGTTCAAGTTCCATGGCCACGGTATGTGCCGGCTCATTGGCACTTTTTGATGCCGGTGTTAAAATGAAGAGCCACGTCAGCGGTATTGCCATGGGGCTCATTACTCGTGCAGATGGTAAGTATGCTATTCTAAGTGATATTTTGGGCGATGAGGATCACCTCGGCGATATGGATTTCAAAGTAACCGGTACTCGTAATGGTATTTGTGGTTGCCAGATGGATATCAAAATAGAAGGTTTATCGTACGAGCTATTGGAAAAGGCCTTGTTGCAGGCCAAAGAAGGACGTATGCACATTATAAATCTGATGTATACCGAAATTGAAGCACCACGAGCGGATTACAAACCACATGCGCCTCGAATTGTTAAATTAATTATTGATAAAGAGTTTATCGGTGCAGTGATTGGCCCAGGCGGTAAAGTAATCCAGGAAATGCAGCGTGAAACCAACACGGTTATAGTTATTGAAGAAATAAATGGCAAGGGCGAGGTTACGGTTTCTTCAGCAGATCTTGAAGGACTGACCAAGGCAGTGAATAAGATAAAAGGAATTACAACTGTTCCACAATTAAATGAAATCTACGAAGGTACCGTACGTTCTATTCAGCCGTATGGAGCATTTGTTGAGTTTCTGCCCGGTCGTGATGGGTTGTTGCACATATCTGAAGTTGCTCATAAACGTTTAGAAACACTTGAGGGTGTTTTAAAAGTGGGTGATAAAATTCAGGTTAAACTGCTTGATATAGATTCTAAATCTGGAAAGTTTAAACTGTCCCGTAAGGTATTATTGGAAAAATCACCATCCAATAACTAATCCAGATAGACAAGAGCTATTCGGATCTGTCGATAATTGTCCTTTGTTCGTGGAATCCGAATTATAAATCCCGGTCTTGTACCGGGATTTTTTATTATTATAAAGAATCACATATTAGCCGTATTTTTCCAAAGTCTTAGCAGATGGATTGGTTTATCATCATTAGTCTTCTTACATTAGGTTGGATATTACTTTTTATTGAAATATTCATCATACCCGGAATAACGGTTCTTGCTGTTTTAGGTATACTGATGATGCTGAGTGGTATCTATTTCGCTTTTTATCATTTTGGTTCTACGGTAGGTTGGATTACTGCGATCATAACGATAGTTCTTTGCTCAATCAGTTTATTTGCGGCTATGCGTAGTGGATTCTGGAAAAAGCTGTCTTTACGTCAAACAATATCCTCTCGCATGAACGAGGAAGATTTAGAAAATGTAAAGATCGGTGATGAGGCACTAGCAATTTCAAGGATTGCTCCGAGCGGAAAAGCTTTACACGCCGGACAAACTATAGAAGTACATTCCACAGAGGGGTATATTGAAGAGAATACCAAAATGGAAATCGTAAAAATTTCAATGAACAAAATTTTTGTAAAACCTAAATCATAAACACAATATGGAACCTGTTTTTCTCATTCTTGTAACAGTCGGCATCATCGTCGGTCTTTTTTTATTTTTTTATATCATCCCATTAAATCTATGGATCACAGCAGTATTCAGCGGGGTCAACATCAGTATATCTCAGCTAATCTTCATGCGTATAAGAAAAGTGCCGCCTGCGTTGGTCGTGAATGCCTTAATTAATTCAACCAAGGCCGGTTTGCGCGTAACGTCAAATGATATCGAGACACACTACCTTGCCGGAGGTAATGTTAACGCTGTAATACGTGCGATGATTTCGGCAGACAAAGCCAATATCCCATTGGATTGGAAAATGAGTACTGCGATAAATCTGGCAGGGCGTGATGTTTTTGAAGCGGTTCAGATGAGTGTAAACCCAAAAGTTATCGATACGCCACCGGTATCAGCAGTGGCGAAGGATGGTATTCAGTTGGTGTGTAGGGCTCGGGTAACGGTTAGAACCAACATTACTAAACTAGTTGGCGGCGCCGGAGAAGAAACGGTTCTTGCCCGTGTGGGAGAGGGTATTGTCAGCTCGATTGGTTCAGCGAATTCACACAAAGATGTACTTGAGAATCCGGACTCCATTTCAAAAGTAGTTCTTAAAAAAGGCCTCGATGCAGGAACCGCATTCGAAATACTTTCTATTGATATTGCAGACATAGATGTTGGTAAGAATATAGGTGCGCAGTTACAGATGGATCAGGCTAATGCCGATAAAAATATTGCCCAGGCTAAAGCAGAGGAGCGTAGAGCTATGGCAGTTGCACAAGAGCAGGAAATGAAAGCTAAAGCACAAGAAGCACGTGCTAAAGTTATCGAGGCAGAGGCGCAGATTCCATTGGCAATGGCCGAGTCGTTCCGAAGTGGTAACCTCGGTATCATGGACTATTACCGCATGAAAAACATTCAGGCCGATACCGGTATGCGCGAATCTCTGGGTGGAAATACCAATGCGCCCAGAAAGGATTAATTATTAACCCCTTATGCTAAAAAAAACTGCGAAATATGTCATAAGCATAATTCTATATGGTATAGTTGACTTACACCCTTTTGCATCGTGAATTTAGCTTTTACCTAATATAACCACATCTGTAGGTATACCGGGAGGTTGAGGGTTTCCCGCTCAGTAAAAACTAGCTGGAAAGAATTGAGTTGGCTTATTATTCTTTCACGAACTTATGGACATAAGATTCGTCCTCATTTTGAAGTTTGATAATATATGTTCCGCGACTAAGTTTACTTACATCGAGAGTGGTTATTTGATCTTTTAAAAAGGTTTCCAAAACAGGTTCACCCAACATATTAATTATTGCAAGCGATGTGTTTTTTTTCATATTTCCCGAAATCTGAAAGTTAAGCACCGAACTTACAGGGTTAGGAAAAATATTGATTTTATTCTTTGTTGAACTAATACTATTTAATCCGGTTAGGACATTAACTTCCTCGGGCAGTAATAGTCTTTTATAAATACGAACTTCATCGATAGCGCCATTAAAGTATTCATTATCGCCATGTGGGTCGTTTCCAACTGTCATTGGAGAATTATTCGTTACAATTAAGTCGGAGCAAGTGAATGAATTGGTAAGTGTTCCATCAATGTAGATGTATATATTATTTAAGTCCTGAATAAGAGTTAAGTAGAACCAGCTATTTACCGGTGGTAAGTTTACTCCTTGTAAAGCTCCACAGGTCGAAAAAGGAGCTAACCAATAAGTACTATTGTTAGCCATTACGATTCTGAATTGAACATTGGAAAAGTTGGACTTACTAATCATGGGAGCCCATATGCCAGTAAACCAGTCGTCAATTCTTATCCATGCAGTAATTGTAAAAGGTTCTACCAAACTATCCAAGATTAAAGAGGAATCAGACAGAACATAATCATCTATCCCGTCAAATAAAAGTGCGCTGTTGGGATTATCTAAATGGTCAGTTGTGTAAGTGGGGCCATTCATTAATGTTCCGTTGATATGGTTTACACTGGAATCGTTTGCGTTTCCATTGAATGGATAATAAAGGACTAGGCTACTGTCCAAATCTATTTGAGCTTTTGAAATTATAGCACACAACAAAATGGAAATTATCAGAATCGTTTTTTTCATTTATTTTTTTTAAAAAAGTTAAAATTTTGATCCAAGGCCATAAAGATAACTGTAGTTAACATTCTAAGTTAATACAGATAACGTCAGACAATGGAAATACTATCCATATGCCACAAGTTCAAATGCAATAAACAAGTTGATTCAAATAGTACTTCATCCTCCAAAATGTTAATCCCTGTGTGCATTCGAGCAAGGTGATCATATTGCGGCTTGAATGTATTGATGTTGTATGATTCATAGCCGTTTTGTCTGATAAATATGGGGCAAACCATTGAAGTGTCGCGTTTCA
>BJGO01000186.1 GCA_014190535.1 Bacteroidota bacterium
AAATTTAAGGGCCTGCAACACGAAGTAATAAGTAACCTGCTTTCGAGTAATGACACCTTTGTAATTATGCCTACCGGTGGCGGAAAGTCACTTTGCTATCAACTGCCGGCGCTTATGCTTCCCGGCACGGCAATTATCATTTCTCCTTTAATTGCTCTGATGAAAAATCAGGTCGACGCCATACGGTCATACAGCGATAAAGATCATGTTGCCCATTTCTTGAATTCATCCCTGACTAAAACGCAGGCCAAAACCGCAAAGAGTGATATCAGAGAGGGAAAAACCAAAATGCTTTATGTGGCTCCCGAGACGCTCACCAAACAGGATACCGTTGATTTTTTGAGTGAGATAACAGTTTCCTTTGTTGCCGTGGATGAGGCGCATTGTATATCGGAATGGGGCCACGATTTCCGTCCGGAGTACCGTAAAATCAAGCAAATGGTAGAATCGCTGAAACAAAAGGTGCCGGTAATTGCTCTAACGGCAACAGCTACACCCAAAGTACAGAGCGATATTATAAAAACACTTGGCTTACAAAGCCCTGAAGTATTTGTTGCTTCTTTCAACCGTCCTAATCTGTATTATGAGGTAAGGCCTAAAACCAAAAAAGAAGCTACCCTAAAATCAATTATCAAGTTTATAAAACAACACGAGGGTAAAAGCGGCATCATTTACTCATTGAGCCGAAAAAGCACCGAAGAAATAGCCGAAACCCTTAAGGTTAACGGAATAAAGGCGGAGGCCTATCATGCGGGTTTAGAGGGGGCTATACGCGCTCAGCGTCAAGATCAGTTTCTGATGCAGGACATAGATGTTATAGTTGCTACCATTGCGTTTGGGATGGGTATTGACAAGCCTGATGTGCGCTTTGTAATACACTATAACATTCCCAAGAGTCTTGAAAATTATTATCAGGAAACCGGTCGTGCTGGTCGCGATGGCCTGGAGGGGCTTTGTGTTACCTACTACAATCCTGCCGATATCGATAAGCTCGAAAAATTTATGAAGGATAAGTCGAGTTTTGAGCGGGAGTCGGGCGGACATCTGCTGATGGAAACACAGGCTTATGCAGAAACATCCGTTTGCCGAAGAAAATTTTTACTTCATTATTTTGGTGAGGAGATGCCGGGTAATAATTGCGGCAACTGCGATAATTGTTTGAACCCTAAAGAAAAAATCGAAGGGGAAGAGTACGTTACGTTACTCCTGCAGGCGGTGAAGCAGTTAAAGGAATCTTTTATTTTAAACTACGTGGTAGATATTCTGCTGGGCACGAAAAATAAACAGATAAGCATATACGGTCACGATAACCTGGATGTTTATGGTGAGGGCTCTAATCACGATACACATTTCTGGAATGCCGTTATCCGACAGGCCTTACTCATGAATTTTATCAGTAAGGATATTGAAAACTATGGTGTACTCACATTGACCGAGGAAGGTAAAAAATTCCTTAAGAAACCCCACTCGGTGGAGTTATCCTTAAATCGCGACTTTGAAAACCTGGAAGATGATGATGACTTTGGCGGTGGAGGTGGCGGTAGCGCAACTTCTCTCGATCCGGCGCTGATGAAAATGCTTCAGGACTTAACCAAACAGGTAGCCAAGCAACACAACCTGCCTCCCTATGTTATTTTTCAGGAAACATCTCTGATTGATATGGCCACCCAATATCCCTGCACCATAGATGAGTTGACTAAAATTCAGGGAGTGAGCAAGGGTAAGGCCGATCGCTATGGCAAGCCATTTGTCAGCATGATTCAGAAGTATGTAGAAGATAATGAGATTGAAAAGCCGATGGAAATTGTTGTTAAATCGGTTGCTAATAAGTCGGCAAATAAAATTTATATCATACAGAACATCGACAAAAAAATCCCTTTGGATACCATCGCCTCAAGTAAAGGCATCAGCTTTAATGACTTGCTGGATGAGCTCGAGGCCATTGTCAGTTCGGGAACTAAAGTGAACATAAGGTACTATCTGAACGATATCATGGATGAGGATAAACAGCTGGATGCTATGGATTATTTCCGCAGTTCGCAGAGCGACTCCATTGATACTGCACAGAATGAACTGGGATCTGATTATTCGGATGACGAATTGCGTTTATTGCGCCTTACCTTTGTGAGTGAAATGGGCAACTAACGTTTGCTCTCTTTTTTATGAAAGTAATTATACCCGTTGCCGGAACCGGCACTCGATTAAGGCCCCATACCTACACGCAACCGAAAGCGCTAATGCCTGTTGCCGGCAAGCCTATCATCTCGTTTATGCTGGATGAATTGCTTCGGGCAGGATGTATTGAGTTTATCTTCATCACCGGGTATCTGGGGGATAAAATACGGCACTATGTAGAGGAGCAGTATCCACAGATTAAAGCACACTATATTGAACAAAAGGACCGTGAAGGATTAGGCCATGCTATATGGCTTGCCAAGGACTTTTTTTCTCCCGATGAGCCTTTATTAATATTACTGGGAGACAGTGTTTTTGATATTGATATGAAAGAGGTGCTCAACAGCAAGGATTCGGTTTTGGGCGTAAAAAAAGTTGAGGATCCAAGAGGCTTTGGTGTTGCTGTAGCCGATGAAAATGACTACATCACCCGCGTAGTTGAAAAGCCCAATATACCGGTATCCAATCAGGCGCTGATTGGTTTATATAAAATCAATAACAGTATTCGTTTATTTGATGCCCTGGCATACATCGTACAACATGATGTGCGTACGAATCAGTCTATTCAGCTTACAGATGCGCTGATGCATATGATTGATAAAGGCGAACATTTTAAAGCATACCGGGTAAATAATTGGTTTGATTGCGGTCAGAAAGATTCTTTGCTCGACACCAATACCATATTACTTCGTAAGCGCAATGATTTACCGGAGTCATTTCAGTCGGTTACCAATACGATAATCATACCACCTGTAGCCATTGACCCCACGTGTATTATAAATAATGCCATCATTGGACCATACGTAACGGTTGGTGAACATACACAGATAAACGATTGTATCATTCGCGATTCCATCATTGGCTCCTACAGTGTTATCAGTAATGCCATGTTGCACCGTTCGGTAATCGGCAACGATGCTACGATCATAGGGCGCAGTAAAAGTTTAAATCTTGGCGACGACACCGAAATTGACTTAAGAAATTAATAATATGGATACACGTATTACCAAACTGTTTACTATTAAATATCCGATTATACAGGCCGGTATGATTTGGTGCAGTGGGTGGGAACTGGCTTCAGCAGTCAGTAATGCGGGCGGATTGGGTCTCATTGGCAGTGGATCTATGTATCCGGATATATTACGAGAACACATTCGAAAATGCAAGGCGGCAACAGCCAATATATTCGGCGTAAATGTGCCCTTATTATATCCCGATATTGATAAACACATACAGATTATTATAGACGAAGGCGTTCGTGTAGTATTTACTTCGGCCGGAAATCCGAAAACATGGACGGACACTTTAAAAGAGAAGGGGATAGTGGTTGTACACGTTGTAAGCAGTAGTTTATTTGCGCAAAAAAGTGAATCGGCCGGAGTTGATGCGGTAGTTGCTGAAGGCTTTGAGGCCGGTGGTCATAATGGACGAGAGGAGACCACAACCATGTGTCTGATACCATCAGTAGTTGACGCGGTAAAGATTCCTGTTATTGCAGCAGGGGGTATTGCCACGGGGCGGCAGATGCTTGCCGCTATGGCATTGGGAGCAGAGGGCGTTCAGGTGGGTTCCCGTTTTGCGGCATCTGCAGAATCATCAGCACACGAGTCGTTTAAACAAAAAATAGTTCAGGCAAGAGAGGGCGATACGCTCCTGTCGCTGAAAGAATTAACGCCGGTTCGTCTTCTTCGCAACAAATTTTTTGATGAGGTACAGGAGGCTGAAGCTCGCTGTGCTGATAAAGAGGAGTTACAGAAATTGCTGGGCCGTGGTCGTGCAAAGAAAGGCATGTTTGAAGGCGACATGGATCAAGGTGAGTTAGAAATTGGTCAGGTAAGCGCATTGATTCATGATATTCCCACAGCACCCGAAGTGCTCCATCGTATGATGCAGGAATTTACCGCCGCACAAAAAGCATTATCCGGTTTACAATAAATTAACATTAGAGTTTCCCAACTCAAGTATTGAATAGTGCTACATTTACGGTCTTAAAATTCTATTTACATGAGATTTTCTTTACTTCTGGCACTGATTGCCTTATCCGTTCAGCTTCGCGCACAGGTAGTGAGTGTAGCGACTGCACGCACACAACCCGAAGGAGCAACCGTTACCGTTCGTGGTGTTGTAACCAATGGTGCTGAATTTGGTGGCGCCCTCCGTTTTATACAGGATCCCACCGCCGGTATTGGACTGTATAACAACAACCTGCCTGCATTGACGGCTTTACAACGAGGCGACAGCGTTGAGGTTACAGGAGCCATAGATATATTTTTTAATCTGACCGAGATAGCGGTAACATCTGTTACGGTAATTTCTTCAAACAATCCACTTCCGGCGCCTAAACTCGTAAACTTTACACAGGGCTATGCGGAGGCCTATGAGGGGCAACTTGTGCGCTTTAACAACATCACGTTTACTACGCCGGGAACGTTTGCCGGTCAAACGAATTATAACATTAGCGACGGCGGCAATACCGGTCAGGCGCGTATCAACGGCAGCTCAAATATTGTTGGCACACCAAT
>BJGO01000187.1 GCA_014190535.1 Bacteroidota bacterium
CGGTTAAACAGCATCGTGCCGATCCCTTGTCCGCGTGATGGGGCCTCTACAATTAAGTCGTCCAGATATATATATCGTCCCTTCCAGGTAGAATATGCCTGGTGGAACAAGGCCATTCCCATAATATGATGCTCCTCTTCAGCTACAAAACAGGTAAATAGTGGTTGGCCATTTCCCCAACCGTCTTCTGTTAACTGTTCGGTGTTATTGAGTACTTCAGAAGGGGCCCGCTCAAATTCAGCCAGCTCGCGGATAAGTCGCATCAGTTCGGGGGCATCTTCTTTAATTGCTTCACGAATAATAATCATTAAACAAAAGTAGGTTTCGGCGGGTAAATCCGTTTTATTAAAATAATAATCATAGCATATAAAAATGCAGTTTTGCAGTTATGTGTTATCACAGCTCCATAACGAAGTCGCGAGAAGAACTGGAGGCGGCATTCGATGCCCGGTTTGCAGAGCCACAGGACTATCAACCCATATTTCATGGCAACGGATTCACCTTTCTGCGCTGGCCGGTTATTACTGCGGAGCACCCCAAATTGATTCAGGGCTATCATTGGGGTTTGATTCCATTTTGGTGTAAGAGCAGAGAGGCGGCAGACGAACTGCGCGTGCACACACTCAATGCTGTTTCAGAAACCGTATTTGAGAAGCCCAGTTTTAAACATTGTATCCGACAAAAGCGCTGTCTGGTATTGTCGAGTGGCTTTTTTGAATGGCGCACCTCAGGCAAACTGAAGTATCCGTATTTTGTAACACTAAAATCCCGCGAACTATTTGCAATGGCAGGTCTATACGACCGCTTTACCGATCAGCAAACCGGTGAGGTAATAGATACGTTTACCGTACTCACAACACCGGCTAATGCATTGATGGAAAAAATTCATAACAGTAAAAAACGAATGCCGGCTATTTTAAAAAAAGATCAGGAGCAGGAGTGGTTGCTTGGAGAATTGAATAAAACAGCTTTCTATAGACTCATCACACCATACGACACGAACGATATGCAGGCCTATTCCATAAGCAAACGGATTACATCAAGATCCGAGAATAGTAATGTGCCCGAGGTGCTTGCGCCTCATCATTATGAAGCCTTAAACGACTGATATGGAACTATACTATCATCAACATATACTTACAGACCCAACACTTCCCGAAGCTGAGGCGCATCATTGTATCAATGTCATGCGACACAACACCGGCGATCAGGTATTTATAACCGATGGAAAAGGAACACTCTATGAGGGGAGCATTCAGATTCAGGGTAAAAAAAAGGTACAGGTAGCGGATGTTCAGGTTTTGCGAAAACAAGAACAAAAACGAAAAATACATGTCGGTATCGTTCCGGTCAAGAGCACTGAGAGATTGGAGTTTATGATTGAAAAACTCACCGAGTTGGGTGTTGCTGAGATCTCATTTATAGCATCCAGAAGATGCGAACGCGATCGAGTGAACACAGATAAGCTGGAGATGCGTGCAATTGCGGCAGTTAAACAATCGCATAATCTCTATGTGCCAAAGATTAATCCCATGATAGCACTAAATCATTATCTGAGAGCGACTACATCGGATCAGCTCTACGTTGCGGCACTGACCGGCGACAATCCTCAGGCACTGAGCAAACAGAAGTTATCTGATGGTTCTGTTACCATACTTATTGGTCCTGAGGGTGATTTTACGGATACTGAAATGGAAGATATCATACTATCCGGTTATCAGCCGGTCAGTCTGGGTTCACATATACTTCGAACAGAAACAGCCGCTATCTATTCAGCAGTTGTATTGGGTATAATCCAATAAATAATTCGTTCGTTATGTAGCTTTGTTGAAATGAAAAACATATTCGTTTTATTCTTCGCAGGCTTGTTATCTATTCCATCAGGAAATGGATCGGTTACCGAGGCTACGATTAAACTAGCTTTACTGAAATACAGCGGAGGGGGGGACTGGTATAATGATGTGAACTCACTAAAAAATCTGGCTTCTTTTTGTAATAAATCGCTTGGCACAAACTTCAGCTCAGACTTCGCTACGGTGGAGAGCAATAGTCCGGATATATTTAATTACGCCATCGTATATGCAACCGGGCATGGAAACATGGTATTCACTGATGCAGAGGCGGCCAACCTGCGCGACTATCTTCTTGCCGGTGGTTTTCTCATTTTAAATGATGATTATGGTCTGGATCCTTTTGTGCGACCGGCTTTTAAGAAAGTATTTCCGGAATTAGAGTTTGTGGAGTTACCATTCTCACATCCGATATACCATCAGAAGTTTAATTTTCCCAACGGCTTACCTAAAATCCATGAACACGACGGCAAGCCAGCGCGTGGTTTTGGACTGATTCACGAAGGTCGTTTAGTATGTTTTTACAATACTGAAACAGATCTGGGTGATGGTTGGGATGATGTACATAACGATCCTGAAGATAAACGAACCAAAGCCTTGCAGATGGGAGCAAATATTATTCAGTATGTATTTACGATGAAGGAAGAGGCATATTAGTATCCTCTCATACCAATCAGATGGCGCACTTCAATGAGTGTGTGTCGTGCACTTGCTTTGGCCTTCTCCTTGCCCAGTTCGGTGATGCGTTTTAACAGCGCGTCATCATTGGCAATGCGCTGAACCTCTTCCCGGATAGGTGTTATAAAGGCAATCATATCCTCAGCAAGTTTCTTTTTCATATCTCCGTATCGAATAGAGCAGTTCCGGTAGGCGTTGTCAAAATCCTGAACTATGTCCGGTTTACTAACAAGGCTCATCAGCGTAAATAAATTCTTAATGACTTCCGGTTTTTCAGCATTCGGTTCCGTTGGGCCGCTATCGGTAACGGCACGCATCACCTTCTTTTTAATTACGCTATCATCATCGGTTATAAATATGGCGTTGCCCTCACCCTCACTTTTACCCATCTTGCCGCTTCCATCCAGGCCGGGCACTTTAATCAGTTGATCAGAGAAATTAAATGCCGCTGGCATTGGAAATACATCCTGCCCATACATATAGTTGAACCGCTGAGCAAAATTGCGGGCCATTTCAAGATGTTGCTCCTGATCTTTGCCTACAGGCACTTTCACCGCTTTGTGAATTAATATATCAGCGGCCATCAGTACCGGGTACGTGAGTAAGCCTGCATTAATATTGTCAGGCTGTTGACGGATTTTGTCTTTAAATGATGTGCATCGTTCCAGTTCGCCCACATAGCTGAGCATATTCAGGAGCAGATAAAGTTCCGCGGTTTCAGGTAAATCACTCTGAACATATAGCGTGCATGATTCAGGATTCAGACCACAAGCCAGATACTCGGCCAATACATTGCGCACCGAATGTTGTAAATGTTCCGGATGGGGGTGTGTGGTAAGCGAGTGATAATCCGCAACAAAAAAGTAACAGTTGTAACTTGTTTGCATACGAATAAAATTTTGAACTGCACCAAAGTAATTGCCTAAATGCAGGTGTCCGGTAGGTCTTATTCCACTAACAACAATTTCCATAAGTTGCAAAAATAGTTTATTCAAAAAAATGGCGTTATGTGTATGTCTTTGTCTATGGTTTAAGTCACCACTTGCATATTTAACTTCTTTAAATAAGCTATCACATCTCTGTTTAAAAGTTTGATCAGTATACGTGTTTTGTATCGACATATTAACAGTTTCAAGGCCGAAACATGATTATCGTTAGCGATGTTATTTTTGGCGTGTGAAATTCATACGGCATCTGTTTAGCGTACTATGGGGTTACTATTATTTTATCATTTTCATCCTGTTCTTTTTTTTATTGTATCCTGCTTTTTTGTTCCTGCTCTACAAGGAGCAGAATTATATCAAGGCCAATAAACTACGCGCCTTCTGGGCACACTGCGTTTTTCTCTTCACTGGCTTGCGCTATCATATAGATTATAGGTATAAACCCAAAAAAAATAAATCATATATCGTTTGCCCAAATCACTTCTCTTATCTGGATATACCTACTGTGGTGCTCATCGGCATATTTAATTACCGGTTTATGGCCAAGGTGGAATTAAACAACATCCCCATTTTTAATATCTTCTTTAAAACAATCGACATACCTGTGGATCGCGGCAATAAATCGGCGGCATACAAGGCCATAAAGCAGGCCGAGGAAAGTATAGACCGTAATTTATCGCTGATTATTTTTCCGGAGGGTACTATAGGCGCCCATCAGCCTCACCTCCTGCGGTTCAAAAATGGACCATTCAAACTGGCTATAGAAAAACAAACCCCTATACTCCCGGTAACATTTGTCGATAACTGGAACCATCTTTATGTAGATGAGAAGATTTACGGCAAGCCCGGCTTACTTCGCATTGTAGTGCACGAACCCATAGAAACCACCGGCCTTACCATTGAAGATATTGAAACGTTGAAAGAAAAAACCTACAACGTTATGCACGCCGAGTTGTCCCGACACTGGAATATGAAATAAAACCTATTCGGCAATAACCAGGAAGTATGCTTTCTTTCCTTTCTGCAGAAGAAGGTAACGGTTATTAATAAGCATATCGGCATTAACTTTTATCTCGATAGTTTCAACCGTTTTTTTATTAATGCTGATACCCTTACCCTGTATGCTCCTACGCGCCTCTCCTCGTGAGGGCTGAAAGCCGGTTTTGTCGGCAAGCAGGTCAAGTACATCGATACCGGAGTGGAGTTCATCTCTGG
>BJGO01000188.1 GCA_014190535.1 Bacteroidota bacterium
GCGAACATATCGAAGGACTCGACGAAGCACTCGTACTGGACCGCCGCACACAGTACTACACCGAGTTCCCCAGGGAGATTGTCAATAAAGTAACCAGTCCCGATGTGCCCATGTTATACTCGGTAAATCCTTATCAAGGCTGCGAACACGGCTGCACCTACTGCTATGCGCGTAACACGCATCCATACTGGGGCTTTAGTGCAGGACTGGATTTTGAACAAAAAATTATCATCAAGCCCGAAGCGGCGGCACTGCTGGAGCGCACTTTACAGAAGTCTTCCTGGAAAGGTTTTCCCATTTCCTTTTCCGGCAACACCGATTGCTATCAACCGGTTGAACGTGTTATGCGCATCACCCGCCGCTGTATGGAAGTAATGTACAACTACCGCAATGCCCTAAGCATTATTACCAAAAACAAACTCATCCTGCGTGACCTGGATTTGCTCCGCGACATGGCCAAACACAATCTAGTGCACGTGATGATTACCATAACCACACTTAACGAAGACCTGCGTCAAAAGATGGAGCCGCGCACCGTAACAGCGCAAAGTCGTTTGAAAACCATTGAGCAACTCAGCAAAGCAGGAGTGCCCGTTGGTGTGATGATAGCCCCCGTAATACCCGGACTTAATGCACGCGAGATTCCTGAAATTATTAAACAGGCTGCCGAGCATGGTGCCAATGAAGCAGGCTATACCATACTGCGTTTGAATAAAGATGTAGAGTTACTCTTCACCGACTGGATACGCAAAACATTTCCGGCAAGCGCCGATAAAGTATTGAATCAGGTAGCAGATTGCCACGGCGGCAAGGTAGGAGACAGCCGTTTTGTGAAACGTATGCGTGGCGAAGGGCCCATTGCAGGGGTTATTAAACAGCTTTTTCAAACAGCTGTGAATAAGTACATGCCACAGCGCGGTATGCCAGCCTTCGATTTGGAATTGTTCCGTCGTGTATCTTCGCAGGGTCAGCTAACGATGTTTTGAACTCTGCATCGCTTTGGCTGTTCAGTTAAACTCAAACATCATGTCTATGAATATCACCGCCGTCAACACCGCCGATTTACAGATACAAATACAAAAACTTTTCAGCGACTATCATCCGCAATCCAGAGTTTGGATTTATCAAAGCTATCGCGATATGAATGCCGCCGAAGAACAAAACATCACTGCTGAACTGAAAAACTTTTGCAAAACTTGGACTGCACACCAGATTGCCCTGCGTGCCGATGCGCTAATACTTCTGCACCGCTTTATCTTATTAATTGTTGACGAAGCTGTGAGCGGTGCCAGTGGTTGTTCGATAGATAAATCGGTACATGTCATTCAGCGTATAGAACAGCATTATCAAATGCAACTCCTCAACCGTTTGAATCTTATCTTACTCCAAGTAGATGAATTACACACAGCAACATTCAGCGAAGTAAAAAACAAACTGCACCATTGGCAGGATGCATACCTCTTTGATAACAGCATCACTTCCTTACAACAGTTACACACCCGCTGGCTGATACCCGTGAAGGACAGTTATTTAGTTCGCTGATTTCTTATGTGCACTTAAATAATGCACGTTCTACTGCTTATTGTAGATTCAGTATCCATTTTAGCAGTTCGACGTTTTTTGTTTTTTTACCGGATATGAGTAAAGATGGAAAGGTTCTTCCGTCGTAATATTTTTTGAGCAGTATAAATTTATGATGATTATCTATTCTGGAATAGGTGATAGCCCAAATCATGGTTTTACGCATAAGATGTTGACGTTTGCTGTAAAAATCGGCCTCAAGTTCCTCGTATTCCGGAACCGCCATAAGCCCTCCCGGTATATGTTGGGCTGATGAGCCGTGGGGTGTATCATACAGATGAAGATTAGGTCTTTCCAGGTTTATTTGCCATTCCTCGGCATATGGATTTAAAAATGAGTTGTTACCTTTTCTCTTTAGCACATCACCTAAATCTTTCATAATGATTTCGTTGGCTTCCAGAACGGTATTGTACTCTACGATGGCGTTAATATTACTTTTACTAATAAATGTAAAATCTTCGATCATAGTTTGTTCATCAATTTCGAACAAGGGGTCCTTATCAATAATCCAACTGATTAATTCAGCCCTTCGATTTCTGAATGCGTTGTTTGTATAATTTGCTTTAGCCCAACTACTGATGTCATCCGATTTTACCGGATACCTCAATACCCGATTAAGTATCAACTTCGATTCTTCAGCGTGTGAGCACAACCACTCAATACCTGAAGCCGGAATCTCCATATTGATAAGGAGATTGTTGCTGATGGATTGTGCCTGTTCGAGTTGATTATCGAGGATATAAGCACTTTCCTCAAATGTTTTTCTGAATATCCCGAAAAGTAATTTCCCTGATTGTTCAGTAACCGCTTTATCGGTTCTGAGGTACTCTTTAGGCTTGGATTTAAGGCCTCCGTGATAATACTCTTTTAATTTTTGCAGAAGACTTAAGCGGCTAATTCGCTTTTTAGATTTCCAGGCATAGTAGGTTAGCCTGAGCATATTCTCATACAGTTTAGGATTAAACTGACAATGCCCTACATAATCTCTATTTTTAAGAAAGTCAGCATAAGAAATGATAAAATCATTTGCAGGATAATTGTTTTCTATAGCGGCAATCGTTTGTCGCAGTATTTTTTTTCTATAGTTATTATTTAGATTATATAAATACATCACTCAAATGTAAGTTGCTGTAACGTTTAATGGTAATATTTTTTATTGAGTTATACTATGATCATACACCGGGATTGTAGAAATTGATCCGAGGAGGATTTATATAAGTTATTGATTATGAATGAAAAAAGCCGAAACACGTTTTGGCAATGTTTCGGCTTTGGCTGGCGGAGAGAGAGGGATTCGAACCCCCGGTACCTTTCGGTACAACGGTTTTCAAGACCGCCGCTTTAAACCGCTCAGCCATCTCTCCGTGCACAAAAGTAATGTATGAATTGAAATGAGAAATTATTTTTTTTATAGGGTATGTCCAAAAGCCCACTGCAGGAAACGAGGCATAGCCAAACGCCATGTGTCAGTGTTATGCCGGCCTCTTTTCATTTCATAATATGTAATGTCGCGGTAGGGTCTGTAACCCTTCCTGACCAGTTCGCTTATCAGATCAACTGTATCATCGACAGAGTCGATGATGCCATTGTGGTTTCGGTCGGCTTTTTCGTCAAGCAGGCCGGTCTGAAACCAGAATCGTAAATCTTTCTTGTAATGGCCTTCCCGAATAACCTTGTGCATAATGCGATCTTCGTCGGTATAACCATTATCGTATGCTACACTCCGCCACCATAAGGAGCCGCTGAAGACACCTACTTGTTTAAAACAAGTGCGATGATGCCAGATCAGGTCCAGTGCACTTAATCCACCTAAACTATATCCGGCAACAGTATTGCGTGCATGCTTCGAGTCAATTGGGTAGTGATCCTGTAAATAGGGGATCAGCTCACGATGGATGAATTGTGCATATTTATCAGCGTGCATTCCCCGTTTAAGATAATCGGGTCTTTTACTCACACCATATTCCTTTAAACGATCGCCGGCCCTAACACCAACAATTATGGCCGGCACGACAAGGTTTCGCTTGTATAAAGCCTGAAACGATTCTTTTACTCCTACAGCTTTGGAGTCTTGTCCATCATTTAGTAATAAGAGTGGTAAAGGTTGAAGTTCGTCGCGATGAACGGGTACCAATACATCCACATCTACACATCGTTTTAGAATGGGTGAATGTTGTTCTCTGATTTTATGGGTAGTATAGGTGTGGTGTGCCGGGCTCATGAATTGTATGCTAAATTGACTTGAAGGAAATTCATGCCACACAGGAATTTCAAACATAAGTATAATGCGATGCGGTCTGTGATGTACACCGTAATATGATTAGTTGTCCTTGCGTTTAGTCTTTTAATTTTATAATCAGATTATTTTGCTCTACAGCCAGCGGTAATTCCCGGAGATCTTTATCTGCGGGGGCCGTGAGCACCTGTCCCTGATTATTAAAAGTACTGCCATGGGCAGGGCATATAAGCCGGTCACCATTTACTTTAAGTTCAACCCCCTGATGAGAACATCGCATCAAGAGTGCTTTAAAATTTCCTTCAGCGTAACGAAAAATACAAATAGGAAACCGAAGTTTATCGTGCTGTATTACGATATGCTTTCTGAATCGGGTTTGATTTTTTGCAACGTATTCAAATGAGTTCAGCGGAAGGGTAATCTGATCATTTTCGATCACAGCATTAGGAGCAAATTGTTCGTTGCATGATGCAAGCAAGGCCGAGAACACACTCAACCCCATACAAGTTACGGAGCAGTTTCTGATAAACTCCTTTCTGTTCAAAGCGTTCTTGCTATTTAATTTTCACAAACTTCGATCGTTGTATTGTATTGGACTGAAACGTCTCAATAAAATAAATACCGTTCGGAAGGCTTCTGATGTCGATGCCTGACCTGCCTTGGTCATTAAGGTTTGAGCTTAGCATTAACTTTCCATCCGTAGAGAAAATCCGGTAATCAAATGCTTGTTTTATCTGATGTTCAATGTTTATGAAATCACCTGCAGGGTTTGGATATATGCTTATCGTATTTGCATTTACGCTTTCAATACCGGTGGCGCATTCCAGTTGGGTGTAAAGAAAATTAGTT
>BJGO01000189.1 GCA_014190535.1 Bacteroidota bacterium
TGAACTTGAGTCGTTTGCCACAGCATCAGGTATCAGGTGGTTTTCGGTTTCCGAAAAAACGAACCTTGCACAGTTCATTAGTGAACGTGCAGATGGCATACCCCTGTGGAAATATTGCATTACTTTTGCTTTAGCTTTTTTAATCATTGAAATATTATTGCTCAAATTTTTCAGATAAATGAATTGCTGCATTAAAAAAGTTACCATTGTAAATAAAGCCGGCAACCATCATTTACAAAAACGGGATATACTCATTCGCAACGGCATCATTACCCGTATTGCCACAAAAATAGAGGCTGATAAAAAAGACACCATCATCGACGGCGACGGGCTATACATCTCCGCCGGGTGGTTCGACATGTTCGCCTCCTTTGGTGATCCTGGGAATGAACATAAAGAAACCATAGTAAGTGGTCTGAATGCCGCCGCCGCCGGAGGCTTCACGGATATGTTGCTCTTGCCCGATACCAGCCCGGTTATTGATAACAAATCCGGCATTGCCTATGTAAAGGAGCGAGCCAAAGGACATGTCACCAACTTGCATATTGCAGGCAGTATTACGGTAGATGCCGCCGGGAAAGATTTGGCTGAATTATACGATATGCATACTGCAGGAGCGTTGGCTTTTACCGATGGAAACAAATCGGTTCAGGATTCGGGTGTTATTGTAAGGGCATTGCAATATGTAAAACCTTTTAATGGCATCATTATCAATAAACCAAACGATCGCAGTATCTCACAGCAGGGAGTCATAAACGAAGGCAGAATGAGTGCTGCATTAGGGCTCAAACCAATTCCGGCACTGGCTGAGGAAATTATTGTAATGCGCGATATTCAGTTGGCACAATACACCGATGCCCCAATTATCATAGGCCCGGTTACTACCTCTGGCAGTGTGGATTGTATCCGTCAGGCACGCAGAAAAAAACTACCGGTATCTTGTTTTGTGCTATCGCATCATCTGTTTCTGAATGAAACCGAGTTGGAACATTTCGACTCCAATCTGAAACTAAACCCACCACTGCGAACTGCCGCCGATGTTAAAGCACTCCAAAAGGGCTTACTTGATGGCACCATCGGTGCTGTTGCCTCCGGACACCAACCACAAAATGAAGAACTGAAGAAAGTAGAATTTGATTATGCCGCATTCGGTGCAATCAATCTGCAAACCTCATTTTCAATTACCAATACCGGAATGGCTCAGCCCGGCGCTGAGTGGATTGCATCCAAATTTTCCGATGGGCCTCGAGCACTGTTGCGATTGCCGGAGTATCGTATCGCGGAGGGGGTTATGGCAAGCCTTACGCTCTTCAATATTGATAAACCACATACATTTACCAAAGCTATGAATAAATCCCTGTCTGAAAATTCACCTTACTTCAACCGACAGTTGATTGGTTGCGCAGTAGCAGTAATCAACAATAATCAAATCAAATATTGTTTTAATGAGTAACGAGCCTTTACCATACAATCCCGAACGGCAGATCCCCTCTGTCACAAAGCCCGCTCTGCGTATGGGTGCTATGATTGCCCTGATGCTGATTATCTATACACTCATATTGTACATTACCGGCAATGCCAACAACCGATATGTGAACTGGATCAGCTACGCGCTGATGATTACCGGCCTGTGGCTGGGAACAAAAAACTACCGCGATGAACAGTTGGGTGGTACCATCACTTTCGGGCAGGCTTACAAAATGAGTTTCTTGACTTCATTTTTTTCAGCATTGATTTTTGCCGTATTCCTTTACATCTATTTCAAGTTTCTGGCGCGCGATGTGATGCAGGAAATGAAAACCATTTCAGAACAGGATTTGCTCGACAACCCCGACATATCAGAAGACCAGGCCGAGATGATGATGAATATTTTCAATAACTATGTATTCATTCCATTCTCCTTGGCCTTTACCAGTATCTTATCGTTCTCATTCCTGGGTGCCTTATTATCCCTGCTCGTAGCCGGTATGGTTCAACGCAAAACAGAAACGCCAACAGTTTGATGCAAATCTCTGTAGTTATACCCTTATTCAACGAGGAGGAATCCTTACCGGAACTCGCATCCTGGATTGACCGGGTGATGCGGGAGCACAGCTTCACCTACGAAGTCATCTGGGTGGATGATGGTAGTCGCGATCAGTCCTGGCGTGTAATTGAATCCCTAACAGCAACCGGGCCCAATCATAAAGCAATTCAGTTCCGACGTAATCAGGGCAAGTCTGCCGCATTAAACGAGGGATTTAAATGTGCATCGGGGCGGGTTATTATAACCATGGATGCCGACTTACAGGACTCCCCCGACGAAATACCGGCATTATATCAGATGATTACCGTTCAGCAGTTCGACATGGTCAGCGGCTGGAAACGAAAACGTCATGATCCCATTTCCAAAACCATTCCATCTAAATTTTTCAATTACGTAACACGTGTGATTAGCGGCATCAAACTGCACGATTTTAACTGCGGCCTTAAAGCCTACTCTTCTCAGGTTGTAAAGGCCATAGAGTTGCAAGGCGAAATGCATCGTTACGTGCCCGTGATCGCCAAGTGGGCCGGCTTCTCCAAGATTGGCGAAAAAGTGGTAGAGCATCGCGAACGTAAATTCGGATATTCCAAATTCGGGCTCGAACGATTCATAAACGGATTCCTCGATTTACTATCCATCACGTTCATCACGCGATTTGGTAAACGTCCGATGCACTTGTTTGGTACGCTGGGCATATTGAGTTTCTTTATCGGATTTGCTATTCTGGTTTATCTCAGTACCCTAAAGTTGTTTTATGATGTGGTGAAGATTACCGACCGGCCGATGTTTTTTCTTGGCATCATTGCACTCATCATCGGCACGCAACTTTTCCTCACCGGTTTTCTCGCAGAGTTAATCTCTAGGATACAAACCGAAAAGTCATCACTGATTATTCAAAAAAAAATACATCTCGATTAAATACGTGGAACTGATTGCTCGCCTGCTTGTCAATGGTCTCGCCGTTTATCTGGTCTCACTTCTGCTTTCCGGAATTGAAGTGGGCAACATGCTGAATGCTGTAATTGTGGCCGCCGTATTAACACTGCTTAATTATTTCATTAAGCCGGTACTGTTACTGTTAACAATTCCGATAACCATCTTTACGCTAGGTCTTTTTATTCTTGTCATCAATGCGCTGATGGTACTCCTTGCATCAGCCATAGTACCGGATTTTGAAGTGCGTAGTTTTTGGTGGGCGCTTTTATTTAGCATTATTCTTTCTATCGTCAATTCATTTTTTGAAGCCTCCCGAAAGGAAAAGTAATAAGCCAGTTCTTCTTATCACATAATGTTCGCTTTTATGGATTCATATACTATCTCACATCCGGATATATACAACTGGGTCATACTGCCTCTGATGATTTTTCTGTCGCGTATTGGCGATGTCTCGCTCAGCACGATGCGAAACATTTTTTTACACAAGGGATTTAAGAGGATGGTTCCTGTTATTGGATTTTTTGAGGTCTTATTATGGATTATTGTGATTTCGCAGGTAATGAAAAATCTAAATAATTGGATGTGCTATTTTGCCTGGGCCGGAGGCTTTGCCTTGGGCACGGTAGTCGGTATGGCTATAGAAGAAAAGCTTGCGCTCGGGTTAAAGGTAGTTCGGGTGTTTGTTACCGATAACGGAGATATACTCATTGCCGCTTTGCGGGAACGCAGGCAGGGCGTTACTACCATTGATGGTCAAGGTGCCCTTGGTCCCGTGAAAATGATTTATACCGTAGTTAACCGAAAGCAGGTGCCCGAGATTGAAAGCCTGATCATGAAATATTACCCCGATACATTTTATAGTGTTGAGGATATCAAGGAGGTTCATAAAGGAACCTTTACGCCCAAAAGCGGCAGCGTTATCAAACAGCTGTTTACCTTTAATCATTTCAAATAACTCCATCGAAGGGTAGCTGAGCCATACGGGTGCTGTATGGTAACTAGATAAAGCCCTTCGTTAATGGTCTCCTTTATACAATCTCCGATCGGTATCCGATTGGTGATGCTCGTAGTTGTTTGGGAACAGATGATTCGACCGAACAAATCGCTCACTGTTATGGTGCAGGGCACACCGTGCTTTAATACAATGCTCGCATTTGTGTTCGAAGGGTTCGGATATAGATAAGCCTCCTCAGTAGGGGATTCTGCTACCGATACGGGACTTGAGTAACACCATTCATCATCCTCCAGCATAAAAAACATCATATCATTACCGCCATTGCCGGGGATATCAAAAATACCTGCATAGAGAGAGTCAGTAAAGTATCCGCTTACATAGATGTGGCCATAAGGATCTGCTGAAAGACCCAGTCCCAGATTACTGTTGGTCCCCAGGGTGTTTTTAAGCCATAATAGCGTGCCGTCAGTGGCAAGCTTGGCTATATAGGTGTCGCCAAAGGCACAGCGCTCCGTGCGCTCGTCTGAATCATCAG
>BJGO01000190.1 GCA_014190535.1 Bacteroidota bacterium
ACAATATGTAGCTTAATGTTGTTACCGCTCTTTGTTTTTTGACCATTCATTTCAGCAAAAGCAAGATGCGCCTGATTGGGTTGAGCCTGCAGTACTTGACGGCGTCGCAAATTATAGAAATCCAGAACCAGCTCCGGGTTACGTTCAAATGCCATGGGTGTGGCTACATCTTCGATGCGGTAGCTTTCCCAAAGGCCATCGCTGTCGCGGAAGGTTTTGATGCCACTCTCAGCACTGATGCCCGCACCACTCAATACAACAACATGGATCATGGTCTGATTGCAATGGAGTATGGGTCAACAGATACCTCAGTTTTCATTTTGGTTAAGACAGAAAAGTCGCTGAGCGAAAAATAGGAAATAAACCCATTACGGCCACCGCACTCCGAGCTGTGGTGAGGAGCCGGTCCGTCTGTTGTTTTATTACGGTTAGTTACGATAATCAGTTTACGAACAACATCAATGGCAATGCCATGTGGTTGAAAAAGTTGTTGATTAATCGTTCCAATCACTTGTAGCGTTTCATAGTTAATCATGCTGATACTACCTTTGGTTCTGGGTATTGTTGATGTAGTCTCTTCACACGTTACTGCGAGATAGGGTAAAGATTTGGATACAGCCATTTCGAGTGGAAACGTGCCAACCGGAATGATTGCCAGTAAACTGTCGTTTTGGGTTTTATATGCCCTGACTTCGTTGGAGGCCTGACAGGTTATGAAGTAAACGGATTCATCAGGAGTAAATTGAATCTGATGAGGATCGAGTGTGTTCGGATTGAAGTTTGGCATGGTGCCGGGTTGTAACGATAAGGTTTCAAAGTTCAGTATAGAAAAGTCTGTTGTATCGAAAGATAGTTTGTAATAACTGTTTCCGAATTGCGATGTAACATATAGTGTATTGGACTGATCCATATAATACAATCCATGAGGATTGACCAACCCTTGCAGTGACTTGAGTATGGTCATTGTGTTCAGGTCGATGATGCGGATCTTGCCATCCGGGCTAAGGTCGGAGATGATACCCAGCCTGCCTTGCAGAGCCGGAACAATTACATTCCAGTCAGCATTGTCTATGAAGCAGTCGGCAACGAATTGATCAGTATTGGCATCAAATTTTTGCACTACATTGCCAAAGCGTAATACGCTATAAAGGTATCGGCCATCGGCTGAAACCATAAGATAATGTGGCGACTCTATGCTGTTATTGTTGCCCACATTGATATAACGCATCACCAGGTTCGATTCCGCATCAAAGACCGATACCTCATCACAACCCTGATTAGTGATATAATATTTTGGTCGATTCGGATTACAACAAAAGGCAATATTTCCCTGATCATCCGGCGCACCACGATCAATCCAATTTTTAAGTAAGAGCACCTCCTCCCTTGAGAGAGGGGCACCGCCTATTGGCATAGTGGGTGACAGGCTGATACCCAGATTATCATAGGTATTGGTGTAGTAGTGGAGCCAGCTCCGGTCGCTTCGGAATGGTATTACGACACTTCCACCCCGACCTCCCTGAAACAAACGTTGCCAGCTTTCAAGATTTAAACCTCCGGCCGCCAGATTACTTTTTGCGTCGTGACATCCTGTTGTAGCACATCGCGTGGTAATGATTGTATTAACCTGATCGGGATATTTCGTTTTGGAGCTAAAGGGTAAATCAGATTTACAGCTTAGTAAAATGAATAAGCCTATATATAGGTAAATTGATTTTTTTGGGATAAGAAACATACCTTGATGTTATGGGTAAAGGTATAGTTTAGTTCATTGTTTGTAAAACTTATTGTAAGTGTTTGTTTTTAGAACTAATATCATTCGATGACTATACGTTGAGCAGTTAATCCCCCTCTGTAATTTGGAGGTCAACCTCCGTCATCTCATCTTTTTTAGAAATTCTAACCTTCATGCCACCGGTTACAGCCTGGTTAATGGCCGAATCGAATCCTACACCATAGATGTAATAGTTGCCTTTTTTCAAATCTTTAAAGTGACCATGAGCCATTGCATCTGTGGTTATGGATGCATCATAAAGACTTAAATCATCGCCGGGAAAATCATTAGCATCGTATTTAATATAAACTACCGTGTTCGGAATCAGTGCATCGTGGTGTTTTGCATTAATATGTATTTCGGCTTCGCCACCCGGACCAGGTTTAGCACAGGAGAAGAAAAGGGCAAGTACAATAAAGGTGAGTGCTGTTATTGAATTTTTCATGTCGACGAATTTATGAATAAACATTTTAGGGGCAGGTCGGTTCAGTATGCATTGAATTAATTCAAATGAATTATATCAGGAATGAATAATCAGTTGTTTGCGTTTAAGGTCAAGGATCATGTGATAACCAACTAATAAGTCGCAGCCAAGAATCCCTTCAAATGATGGAAGATTAAGTCTTTTATAAATATCAATGACGTGAGATAAGTCTAATACACCACAACTATAATTTTGAATCCTGAAAGTACCCAAACTAAAGGTACTTATCTTGGTCAACCAGCTTTTCATATCGGCTGAGCCAAGACCTGTCGCAGTGTTTCCACTGCTCAATAACTGTAAGTTCTTAATAGGTTTACAAAATGCTTTGGAAAGAATGGTCTTAGATGCGCCGCTGTCAATTAACAAGCGTATTTTTTTTCTGCCTACATAGGCGCTGATGAATAGGTGATAATCCCCGTCCTGTAATTCCAGAACTTCAACTGGAACAATATGTTTTTTCATAGTCTGTAATATAAAAAAAGGATAGCAAAAGCCATCCTTTTCATAAGAATAAATTAATTATTTCAGGCAACAACATTCATGTTGTCGAGTACATCCATTACTTCTTTAACAGCTTCGGCACTGGCTTTTAGAAGTTTCATTTCATCGGCGTTAAGATCCAGAGTGATAATTTCCTCAATACCTTTTCTTCCCAGTTTTACCGGAACACCAAGGTAAATATTGTTCAAACCGTATTCACCGTTCAGTAGAGCGCAGCAGGGGAAAATTCGTTTTTCGTCTTTAAGAATTGCCTGCACCATTTGTGCTGCGGCAGCTCCCGGGGCGTACCACGCACTGGTTCCCATAAGATTTACCAATTCACCGCCACCTTTTTTGGTGCGTTCGATGATAGCATGAAGGCGATCTTTATCAATTAATTCAGTAACCGGTATGCCACTGATAGTTGTATAACGCGGAAGGGGTACCATTGTATCGCCGTGTCCGCCCATAAGTACAGCCTGAATATCTAATGGAGATACGTTTAGTGCCTCGGCAAGAAATGCTTTGTAGCGAGCTGTATCAAGAATGCCGGCCATTCCGAATACCTTGTTTGCTGGCAGTTTAGCGGTCAGGTAGGCACAATAGGTCATAACGTCGAGTGGATTAGAGACGATAACCAATATGGTATTGGGAGAGTATTTAATCACATTTTCAGTCACCGATTTTACAATACCGGCGTTGGTTGAGATCAAATCATCACGGCTCATACCCGGCTTACGTGGCAGTCCGGAAGTGATTACGACTACATCTGAGTTGGCTGTGGCACTGTAGTCGTTTGTTACCCCTTTAACACGGGTGTTGTAAGAGTTAACGGCGGCTGTTTGCCAGATATCGAGGGCTTTGCCTTCAGCAATACCTTCTTTAATGTCTAAGAGGACCACCTCGTTACAGTAGCCTTGATGTGCGATAACATTGGCGCAAGTAGCTCCCACGTTGCCTGCTCCTATTACAGTTACTTTCATAAAAGTTAATTTTTTGCGGCCCAAAAATACAATGAAAGCCTAACTATACGGTATAAAAATATTCCTCTTAGACAGGTTATTCTTACAATGTGCAATTTAATTATGCCTATGTTAGAAATAATAAGCAGTTTTACGAAAAAAACAGAGGTTAATTCAATTTTAATATTTCAATGAGATTCAACATAGCGATATGGTTTACAATTATTTTTTTGAATTCAGTAAATTCATATAGTCAGATTACCGGAGGTCAGGAGGTGTTTAAATTTATCAATATCCCTGCTTCAGCACGTATCGCGGCTATGGGAGGCATCAATCAGGCAATGATGGATCGTGATGTAGCCTTTATGTTTCAGAATCCGGCAACCTTAAGCCGTTGGACGCATAATCATGCGCATATCAACAACTCGTTTTTTCCAACCGGTTCTTCGTTTTTGACAGCCGCATACTCCAGAAATTTTAATAAGTTAGGGTATACCGGTTTTGGACTTCAATACATTAATTACGGGGTATCAGCGGAAACGACTCCCGATGGAACAGATTTGGGAAATGCTTATGCGCAGGACCTAGTTGGAGTTGTTAGTGTAGCCAGGCCATTATCTAACAAAGCGAATTATGGCATTTCTCTGAAATATACTAATTCGAACTATAACAATATTACTGCCTCAGGTATTATGGCAGATGTCGGTATTGCATTTGCTGATAGTGCCGAGGGCTTTTA
>BJGO01000191.1 GCA_014190535.1 Bacteroidota bacterium
GCTAAAGGTTATCTTACAGATAAGGACAAGATCGATCAATTGACTCTGGAAGCTTACGAGCGATCAAAAACAGAGGTACACGTGATGCACATTTTGGTTAGCTGTGATCCCAATGCATTGCCTGCAGATACTTTGGCCGCTTTTCAAAAAATTACACGACTCCGCAATGCAATAGTTAAAGGAAAAGATTTTGCAAAGGTGGCCGCTGACTCAAGCGACGATAAATCGGCAAAAGATAATGGCGGTGATATCGGGTACATCACATCACTTCAGGTGGTTTATCCGTTCGAAAGTGCGGCATATACCACACCGGCCGGTAAAATATCCCAGCCGTTTCGTACTCGATTTGGTTTCCACATAGTTAAAGTTTTAGACACCAGACCCGGTCGCGGAACAATTACGGTAGCTCATATTTTCGCTAAAGTTTCTGCCAATGCCGGAGAGGAAGAAAAAACGAAAGCAAAAAATAAAATAGATGAGGTTTATACTAAATTGCAGTCAGGTGGCTCGTTTGATCAGTTAGCTAAAGAATATTCCGAAGATAAAACCACAGCGTCTGAAGGCGGTAAATTAGCACCATTCACCACAGGTAAGATGGTATCGGAATTTGAGGAAGCCTCTTATGCACTCACAACGCCGGGATCCTATTCAAAGCCAGTTCAAACTAAATTCGGTTGGCATATCATTAAACTGATTGAAAAGAAACCCATTCAATCTTATGATGAGTTGAAAGATGGACTAAAGAAACAAGTAGAAAAAGATCAACGTGCCGAACTTGCAAAATCGTCATTCATCAATAAATTGAAACAGGAATATGCATTTTCCGAACAAAAAGAGGCTTTGAATGAACTACTCCTTGCCATCGATACAAATCTGGTTAAAGGCCTGTGGACTGCAGAGTCTGTTAAGGATTTAAAGAAGCCAATCATTATACTAACTGATACCAAATGGGTGCCCGGCACAAAAAATATTTTACAGAGCGATCTGGCAACTGCATTGGAACGTATGCAACGCAAAAATTTATCTAAGGACAAGGAGACGATGTTTAATAATATCTACAAACAATTTATCGAAGGTCAACTGTTCTTCTACGAAGAGGAGCGTTTATCGGCCAAGTTTCAGCCATTCAGAGATTTGATGAACGAATACAATGATGGCATTCTACTCTTTGAATTGACGGATCAGAAAGTGTGGACTAAAGCGGTTAAGGATACTATAGGTCTAACGACATTCTATCAGACCGTAAAACAGAATTACATGAGCAATGAAAAAGCGAAGGTGTCCACCTATACGTGTGCCAATCAACAGATAGCGGATTTGGTTCAAGCCTCCTTAGCGAAAGGTGTTACCGATGCCAAGATCTTGGCAAAAGCAAATAAGAAGAATTCAAATAATCTTAAAATTGACTATACCATTGTTGAGCAAGGTAAAGGGAGTGAAATAGAACCACTAGGATGGGAAGTTGGCAAAAACTATGTATTAACATCAGACAATGGCAGTTCGCGTATCATGCGTATAACAGAGAAACTCGCTCCGTCGCCTCGTCCTATTGAAGAAGTTCGGGGTTATGTCGTTGCAGACTATCAGGAGAAATTAGAAAATGCCTGGGTGCTTTCTCTGCGTGAGAAATATCCGGTAAAGATTAACGACAAGGAACTGAAAGCAATATCCAAGTAGCACGTGTATCTTCACTTGTTAATTCATTTGAATGAATACGGCTATACATAAATGGGCAGGAGGTGTCGGGTTTCCGGTACTGCTTCTTGTATTGGTTAGTTCGTGCAGTTACTTTAAAGGTAAAGAGGCTGAGTTGGGCACCAATCCGGTTGCAAGAGTTTATGAGTCGTTTTTGTATGAGGCTGACCTTAAAGGTATCGGTGCTGATGCGGCAACACCGGAAGACAGTATTAAGGCAGTTAAAAATTATATTGACTCGTGGATACGTAATAAGCTTGTCCTGAAATATGCTGAAGAAAATTTACCGGCAGAGATTGAAGACATCAATAAGCAAATAGAAAATTACAGACAGTCGCTGATTATTTATACTTACGAAAGAGAATTAGTTGCACAAAAGCTGGATACAGTGATATCTGAAAAAGAAATCCTGGATTATTATGATAAACACAAGGAGGCGCTACAGTTAAAGACACCTTTGTACAACATTAAATATGCCCGTATTAAGAAGCAACCTAAAAAAGTTATTGACTCTGCTTCGGCCTGGATCGCTAAAAACGATTTTATCAGTAACAGTAAACTGCAAAATTTTTGTGAGCAATATGCGGTTAAGTACGTGATTAATGATAGTACCTGGTTTAAAGAGCAGGAGCTCGAAAATATTTTTCCGATTCAGAATATAGATTGGGAATCCATTGCGTTTAACAAAAAAGCTACAATCGTTACAGATACTACCAATTATATTACACTCATAAAGGTGCTCGGATACAAATTTAAGGGCGCCGATGCTCCGCTTGCCTATATAAGGGAAGATATCAGTAACATCATTATCAATAAACGCAAACTCGATTATGTATCAAAGGTTCACAGCACGATATACGACGATGCCCTAAAAAACAAGAAATTTGAAATCTATAATGATGAATAAGGCATTGCTCGTGATTATATTCAGTCTTACATTTTGCTCAATCAAGGCACAGCAAATTGTAGATAAGATTGTTGCTGTGGTTGATGATAAAATAATTTTGTACAGTGATATCGAATCGCAGTATGCACAGTATATCCAGGACGGAGAAAAGCCAACGCCTGAACTTCGCTGTGATATCATTGAACAATTGATTACACAAAAAATGCTGGTTGCTCAGGCGCTGATCGATAGTGTTGTGGTCAGTGATGATGAGGTAGAAGGGGAGTTAAACAGAAGAGTTAAATATTTTGCACAGATGGCCGGAGGTGAAGAAAATCTGGAGAAATATTATGGCAAGTCGATCATCCAGATTAAAGAAGAATTCCGCGAAGACATTAAACAACAATTATTGTCTCAGCGGATGCAACAAAACATCATAGATAATGTGCGCATTACACCTTCCGATGTGCGTTTGTTTATTAATAAAATTCCTAAAGACAGTTTACCTTACTACAACGCCGAAGTGGAGATTGGTGAAATTGTGATTTATGTAAAAACCTCCGAGGGTTCGAAGCAATACAGTAAACAAAAAATTGAGGACCTCAGACAACGAGCTATTAAAGGTGAAAATTTTGCGGCGCTTGCCGAATTGTATTCTGAGGACCCTGGATCAGCCACTCAGGGAGGCGAACTGGGTTTTACCAATCGAGGCGATCTTGACCCTACATTTGAATCAGCGGCATATTCTTTAAGAAAGCCAGGCGATATTAGTACGGTAATTGAATCTCGATTTGGATTTCATGTGATACAACTCATAGAGCGACGTGGGGAGCGCATTAATGTTCGCCATATCCTGATTGTTCCCAAAACAACGTCGTATGATTTGGCTAAAGCACGTAATCTTACGGATAGCCTGTATGATATCTTATCCAAAAATCCGGCAATGTTTACTGAATTAGCTATGGCTCATAACGAGGATGAGAACTCCAAACAAACCGGAGGTATTAAAGTAAATCCTAATACAAGTAACACCTATTTTGAATTGAGTCAGCTTGGTCAGTTTGATCAACAGCTGGCTCTGGTCGTTCAGGGAATGAGTCCCGGAGCTATTGCCGAACCATATTCATACAAAACTCAATCCGGCAAAAGTGCCTACCGTATCGTTTATCTTAAGTCAAAGACCAAGCCGCATCAGGCCAATCTCAAAGATGATTATGATAAGTTGCAGGCTATTACGCTGCAGAGTAAACAGGCTAAAGTATTTGATGAATGGCTGCAAAGTAGAGTGAATAAAACCTATGTAAAAATTAATGCTCCATACGCTGATTGTGATAACCTTATAAAATGGAATCAACCAAATGACTAATTATGCAACTGATGTAGAAGCTGTCGATGCACTGGCCGCTTCGTATAAAAAATTAACTGCTGAAATTCACAAGCAAATTATCGGACAGGATGAAGTCGTTAAGTATGTGCTTATGTCAATATTCTGCGATGGCCATACCCTTATGGTTGGAGTTCCCGGATTGGCAAAAACGCTATTAGTAAAAACTATTGCAGACACCCTCGATCTTTCCTTTAAGCGGATTCAGTTTACTCCGGATTTGATGCCCTCCGATATTACCGGATCAGAGATCTTGTCTGAAAACCGAACTTTCCAATTTAATCGCGGACCCTTGTTTGCAAATATTGTTTTGGCCGATGAGATCAACCGAACGCCTCCAAAAACGCAGGCCGCACTGCACGAAAGTATGAAGGAGCGCTCGGTAACCGTGGCGGGTACGATTCACAGACTAACGTTGCCTTTTTTTGTTTTAGCAACCCAAAATCCAATCGAACAAGAAGGAA
>BJGO01000192.1 GCA_014190535.1 Bacteroidota bacterium
AACATCGTGCGTTCCACGTTTCGAAATACTATAGCGGCCCTCAGGCGTTTTATTGTCGCCTTCATATTTTTTATGACCAATGGGATTTCGGCCCAGCGAAATGGTATACGTTTTAAGGAGCTTATCTTTCTCATACAACTGTAACTGTCGTTTCGACTTCAACACAACGATGCGATTCGCTTTGGCCTGTTCGGGAAGTTTCTTCTCCGGATAAACATAATAAACAGCAAGACCAGCAAGGGCAAAGAGCAAGAGATACAGCATATATTTCAATGGTTTCATAGGTTGTTTGTTCATGCAAAAACGAGATGATGCTTACTGATATTGTTTTGAAGCAGTAAGAAGAGCACACGATCTTATGCTATACCTGAACTTTTAAGTAGCACACTCCTGATGGTTTCAGGTATAGTTCAATGGCCGCAATGAAAATTTATTTAGCCGGTGCAAGGCCAACAAAACGTTTACAATTACTAACTTGCGGGCGATTATGAAAGGGTTAAAAATCATAGAAGTTAAATCAGAAATCGGGGCAGGAACAAGAGGTGCGAGTATGGGTATTGATGCGGTTAAAATTGCCGCACTGGATTTCGGAAGTAATTATTTCAGACAATTTCCCAGTGTGGAAATTCCGGTTGAAAATAGTTTATTGTATGACCCGGCTCGTACGATTTATGCCCGCCGTATCAAGGGCGTGCTTAATGTGTGCGAACGACTCGCTGATGAGGTGAAAAACACACTGGAACAACGAAATTTTCCTATCATACTTTCCGGCGATCACAGTTCAGCTGTTGGCAGTATTGCCGGTATTAAAATGGCCTATCCCAATGCACGCATAGGTGTAATTTGGATAGATGCTCATGCAGATTTACATTCACCATATACCACACCATCCGGTAATATGCACGGCATGCCACTCGCCGCAACACTTGCCGAGGATAACGAAATTCTTAAGCTAAATAATGTTGATGAAACAACGCGCGACTACTGGGAAAGATTAAAAAATATCGGTGGCATATCGCCTAAATTAAATTATAATAATCTGGTATATGTTGCGCTCCGTGATTATGAGCGCGAGGAAGATTATCTCATCCGTCAGAACAAGGTGCGTGTATTTACCACCGATGAAATCAATACTTACGGAACCGATAAAGTAGGCCGTGAAATTCTTGCCGCTGTTGAACCATGCGATTATATCTACATTTCGTTTGATGTTGACAGTATGGACTCCTCTATTTCAAAAGGTACCGGAACGCCGGTGCCAAATGGTATTACCGAAAAGCAGGCCGCCGCGTTAATTCTCAGATTATTACTTAACGAAAAGGTGGTTTGTTTTGAGATCACAGAAATTAATCCAACACTCGATAAAGAAAACCTGATGGCAGAAAATGCTTTTGAGATTCTTCAGCGTGTTACAAATCAGATCATCAACGAACTCGATGATTAACAACTATGATTGAACTACTAAAAGCACATACCGTCTCTTTCCTGAAGGATACGTATCAGAAAGAGATCTTTGCCACAACGATTACCATTAATAAGACACCTGAAGATTTTGTCGGTGATTTTACGATTGTAGTTTTTCCTCTTGCCAAAATTGCCGGCGCACGACCCGATACGATTGCAGAGCAATTAGGTAACTATTTACTGAAGCATGCTACGGGCATCAGTCAGTTTAATGTCGTTAAGGGTTTTTTAAACATCTCAATCCACAATAATTACTGGATACATTTTTTGCAACAACACAGCAATAATCCTTTGTTTGGTTTTACGGCAAGTCAGCATCGTCGGGTTATGATTGAATATGGAGGCCCTAACACCAACAAGCCATTGCATCTGGGGCACCTCAGGAATATATTAATAGGTTACTCGGTATCCGAGATACTCAAGGCCGCAGGATATGATGTCATCAAAGTGAACATCTACAATGACCGGGGCGTGCACATTTGTAAATCCATGCTTGCCTATCAGTTGTTTGGAAAACAGGAAACGCCTCAAAGCAGTGGCATGAAAGGCGATCATCTCATCGGTCATTATTATGTGGTCTATGAGAATGAATTACGCAGGCAGTTAGCAGAATATACTTCTCAGGGTCTTACTGAGGATGAAGCCAAACAAAAAGCACCGCTGGCACTTGCTGTGAAGGAGATGCTTCTGAAGTGGGAGCAGGGCGATGAAGTTGTTCGATCACTGTGGCGCAAAATGAATGGCTGGGTCTATGAAGGTTTTGATGAAACGTTTGCCCGCATAGGTTGTGATTTTGATAAACATTACTATGAATCGGATACCTATCTCTTAGGCAAAACACTCGTTGAGGAAGGTTTGGCTCAGGGAGTCTTCTTCAAAAAAGCGGACGGCAGTGTATGGATAGATCTTACTGCAGACGGCCTGGATGAAAAATTAGTACTGCGTGCCGATGGTACCTCGGTATATATTACTCAGGATATCGGAACGGCTGATGTTCGCTATCGCGATTTTCCCTGTGAGCGCATGATTTATACGGTAGCCAATGAGCAGGACTATCACTTCAAAGTATTAAAACTGATTTGTCAGAAGTTAAACAAGCCCTATGCCGGCGGTATTCATCATCTGAGCTACGGTATGGTAGATCTGCCTTCGGGCCGGATGAAATCCCGCGAGGGCACCGTAGTTGATGCCGATGACTTAATCAGCGAAATGGAGCAGACCGCTGCAGAACAAAGCGCGGCACTGGGTAAACTCGATCAGTTTAACGAAGAGGAAAAGAAGGTGCTCTTCTATAATTTGGGAATGGGTGCCCTTAAGTTTTATATCCTTCGTGTAGATCCTAAAAAACGTATGGTTTTTAATCCTGAGGAGTCTATTGATTTTCACGGGTTCACCGGTCCATTTATTCAATATACCCATGCACGGATATGTTCACTGTTACGTAAAGCCGGTAATGCTGTTGAGTATTCGTCCATGACATCTGACTATCCATTGCACGATTTGGAAAAAGCCCTCATTCGTTATTTGCACGAGTTTCCACACGTCATCCACGAGGCCGCCGCTCAGTTTAGCCCTTCCCTGCTGGCCAATTATCTTTTTGCACTTGCCAAGGAATACAATCAGTTTTATCAGGAACTCAGCGTGCTGAATGCGCAGGCCGAAGAGGAAAAACAATTCCGTTTGCAGCTATCAGGGTTTACGGCATCCGTTTTGAACAGAGGCCTGAAACTACTGGGCATCATCGCTCCCGACCGTATGTAGTTGGGTGACATAACAAAAATACAGAACCGGTATATTTCGGTTATGATTGCTACAGCTAAATTATTTCACTACTATAAATCGCTTGCAGATAAAAGTATCGAGCGCCTTAACGATGAACAGTTATTTTTTTCACACCATGCAGAAAGTAATAGTGTGGCCGTTATCATGAAACACCTGGCCGGGAATATGATTTCGAGATGGACTGATTTTTTACAAAGCGACGGCGAGAAACCCTGGCGCGACCGCGACAGGGAATTTAGTACAAGCAACGAATCACGAGCTGAACTTCTGGTCTATTGGGAAAAGGGATGGTCTTGTTTGTTTGATGCACTTGCATCGTTAACGGATTCTGATCGTCATCGTATCGTTTACATACGTAACGAAGGGCATACTGTTGACGAAGCGATTCAACGTCAAATCGCTCATTATGCTTATCATGTCGGGCAAATTGTTTTTATCGCCAAGATGTTATCCGAAACCTGGAGCAGTTTGTCTATTCCACGCAATCAGTCTTTGACTTACAATCAAAAAAAGTTTATACAGGACCGGTCGAACAGGCATTTCACCGAAGGGATTTAGTTGACCCTTTAATTATATAATTTTACATATAATGACCAGGAGTGTTATAGTTATTGGTGCCGGCCCGGCAGGCTTATCCGCCGCATATCAACTGGTATCGGGCGGTGCTAACGTTACCGTTTTGGAGTCCGGCAGTCACGTTGGTGGACTTGCCCGCAGTTTCGAATTATGGGGGCAGATTGTGGACTGTGGTCCTCACCGTTTTTTTAGTGGGGATAAAATCGTAAACGACTTCTTTAAAGAGGTCGTAAAAGATGACTTTGTACATGTAAACCGACTCACGCGCATTTATTACAACAACCGCTTTTTTTATTATCCGCTTAAAGTGGGTAATGTATTGGGTAATATTGGCCCTATAGGCATCACGCAGATTCTGGGGAGCTATGCATTAACCCGGTTAAATCCCATCGCCAAACCACGCACATTCGAGGATTGGGTGGTGAATAAATTCGGTCGTAAGCTGTACACGATTTTTTTTCAAAACTACTCCGAAAAACTTTGGGTG
>BJGO01000193.1 GCA_014190535.1 Bacteroidota bacterium
CCGGAGTATTACTGTGGCCATTGGTCTTTATTTTTACAGATATCATCAATGAATACTTTGGTCCAAGGGGAGTTCGTATGATCAGCTATATTGCGGCGGCTCTTATTGCCTATACATTTATCATGTTTGTTGCGGCTATGCAACTTCCCCCTGCTGATTTCTGGATACAAACGAACAGCAATAAAGGTGTTCCCGACATGCAACAGGCTTTTAGTGCCATATTTGGTCAGGGCTCATGGATTATCATAGGATCCTTATCAGCATTCATCATTGGGCAGATTGCCGATGTATTTGTTTTTCATAAAATTAAAAAGATGACCGGCGAACGATTGATTTGGCTTCGTGCAACAGGAAGCACACTCGTTTCTCAATTAATTGACAGTTTTGTGGTGTTATTTATTGCATTCTATGTTGGTCAGGGTTGGAGTTTAAAACTCGTCTTAGCTATTTGTGTGTTAAACTATATCTATAAATTTATCATGGCTATTTTAATGACTCCATTAATCTATCTGGTTCATAATCGCATTGAAAAGTATTTAGGGGCCGACCTGGCCGCTGAGATGCGTCAGGCGGCAATGACAGATTCATGAAAAAGAATAAATTATCTAAGAACGTAGGCATAGCGTTTGAATCGCTCCGGCGCATCCATCATTCGTTGGCCGATGCAAAGAAAGCCCGGGGAGCCGGCGCTTATATGCGCAATCAGTTTGTATTCTTTGGTTGTGATACGGCAATCAGGCGCAGGCAGACTAAATTAGTCATGCAGGAAACAGCATTAACCTACGATGAGGTTCTTGAATTAGCAGGTTATCTGTGGCTACAGCCGGAGCGCGAATATCATTATGCGGCAATCGAATGGATGATATTCTGTAAGAAACAATGGACTCAAGAAGTTATTGGCTTATTTGAGATGATGATCACACATCATAGCTGGTGGGATTCTGTTGATTATATCAGCACAAAACTAATCAGTGAGTATTTTATTAAATTTCCAACTCAGATACAAGTGATTATACCTCGTTGGAATAATGATGATGATATGTGGCTACAACGTACATCGATTATTTTTCAGCTACCATATAAACAACAAACGAACGAAACACTCTTGTTCACCTGCATCTTACGACATCACGCATCAAAAGAATTTTTTATTCAGAAGGCCATAGGTTGGGCGTTACGGCAGTATGCCCGAACGAATCCAAAATCAGTTAAAGATTTTGTAAACAATAATTCATTGCCGGCACTAAGTGTTAGGGAAGCTATGAAGCATCTTGCCAAAACATGGGCTTAGTATTTGAATTAACTCATTGAATACCAAATAGGAGTTACTGACTTTAATACGTGTATAACTTTAACCAGGCATTTATTTGATACAAGCATACGGGATATTATGTTTACAGCAAACAAAACAATACCATTATGAATTTACAACTTTTGTTCATTCAGCGTCAGCTTGGATTAATGTGTTGCGATGAACATAAAAAATCGGCATCAGTTCAATTACACAAAACAGATGACAATCTGGAGTTGCAGTTAACAAATACTTGTTGTGAAGCATTTGAACAGGAAATTGTAAATAAATTCGATGAATTCCTGGACACCAATGTGCTGAACCTTGTCGACGAGCTTTCTGTCAAAGTCATAAAATAATAAACCTAACCCCTATTTAATCCCCGCCTGTATCTACATGCGGGGATTTTTTATTTCGTTTCGATATTTATTCAATTTGTCTATATTTATGATACCGAAATCGAAAACCATGAAACCAATTAACTTGACATATCAGGTACTGATGTGTTTTTTTGCATTTATCTTTTATCATAGTCACCTTAATGCCCAACAGGTAAGTTCCTCCGGGGACACCTGTGTTACGGGTAATTGTAAGGACGGCGCCGGAACCCTTCACTACAGTAATGGAAACAAATACATCGGTTTATTTAAAAACGGTGTTCCAAATGGTCAGGGAAGTATGTTTTATGCCAATGGCAATCGTTATCAGGGGAATTTTGAAAACAATCTTAAAAGCGGTGAGGGTAAGATGTTCTTTAGCAGTGGTAATATCTATACAGGCTCATTTACTGCCAATCGCATGGAGGGAAAGGGTATTCTTGAACTAGCCAACGGGGATAAGTTTACCGGTGATTTTATAAATGGGCAATTCGAAGGTCAGGGCACTTATGAATTCGCAAGTGGCAATCGTTACACAGGTAGTTTTGTTAAAAATAAAAAGCAAGGATACGGGGAGTTTGTTTTTAACAACGGTTCAACATACAAAGGTTATTTTAAGGTTGACCTCTATAATGGCGAAGGTACGTATACTCATAATGATGGTACTTTTTACAAGGGGAACTTTATAAACGGGGTTAAGCAAGGCAAAGGCCTATATCACTTTGTCGATGGCAGTGAATATGAAGGTGAATTTTTAAACGACGCCATACAGGGTATTGGTATTAGTCGATATAGCAACGGTGATAAATTTGACGGCTCATATATTGATGGTGCGTATCATGGAAAAGGAACATATTACTACAGTAATGGCGATAAATACTGGGGCTCATTTGTTAAGGGCGAGTATGATGGTGAGGGCTTACTTATAACTACTAATGGCGATAGTATTAGTCTCGTCTATAATAATGGTAAGCTGATTTCCGGAATGTTGCCCGGTCAGATCAGCAGAACAGATACGATTTATCTAAATCAGAACGGTGTTATAACGAGTGATACGTCGTCTCAAAATAGTGCTATTCTGAATCAGCAAGCCTCGGCATCTGTAGTAATCAAGTGCAGTTCCTGCAGTGGCTCCGGTAAAATGTATCAGCAGGAGATTAAACGCAAGAAAGTAATTACTAAAGACATCAGTAATGGTATTGGGCCAAAAAATTATGTAACCTATACCATTGATGAGGTGCTTCGACCTGCCGGCTACCTCATTTGCACAGCTTGTAAAGGAACGGGAAAAAAATAAACAGATGTCTGGTCTTAGTTGGTTATCGGTTATCCTAATTGTTGGTCAACTTATAACAGGTTACAGACTTGCCGCACAACAAATCATCTTTAAGCGTTACGCTGTTTCAGATGGCTTAAGCAGTAACACCATATACAGCACGGCTCAGGATCAACTGGGTTTTATGTGGTTTGGAACTGAGGATGGGTTAAATCGGTTCGATGGGTATACGTTCAGACACTACGAATTTAATCCTACCGACACGCAAAGCATACCTAACAATGTAGTTCGTTGTTTACTGGTAGATGCAGATAATACCATTTGGGTAGGAACCGATGACGGGTTATGTGTATTTGATCAGATCACCGGCACATTCAGGCGATTTACTAAAGATACTTTATCTGATTATGGTTTAAATAATCAACATATAACTGCTTTGACCGAAACCAAAGATTTCATTTGTATCGGCACCAATGGCGGTGGTGTTAATATGTTTAACAAACAAACCGGCTCTATGATTCAGTTATCCCGTGATCCGGCATTATCGCGCATTACATCGATAACAGCATTGGCCTCCGATAATCAAAACACCCTTTGGATCGGAACAAGTGATCAGGGTTTAATACGTTATAAAACGGATACCAAAGAGGTCAAGCGATTTAACTCAGAAGGTGCTCCCCCAACAATCAGTGAAAATTATATTGCAAGTATTTATGTGAGCCGTAATCAGATGGTATGGATTGGAACCCTGAACAGTGGCTTGAATCAGATTGATCCGGTCAGTGGTTCAATCGTTACTTATGCCAATAATATTGCAGATGAGTCAACACTCAGTCAGAATACTGTGTTTTCAATAACAGAGGATGCTCAGGGTATCATCTGGGTTGGCACCCTTGGCGGTGGCCTGAACGCATTTAACCCAAAGAATAAAAAATTTACGCGATATCAGAATAATACACTGAATCCAACCTCACTGAGTAATAACACGGTCTGGTGCGCTATGATTGAGCGCTCCGGTACACTATGGGTTGGAACGACCTATGGTTTAAATACCTACAATAAAAGTCATATAAAATTCAAAACCACTACTATTAGTGACTTATCAAATAATAATATTTATGCAATAACCCCGGCCGGAAATGGTGAACTGTGGGCAGGTGTGTTGGGTAATGGTCTGGTTCGGTTATCGGCTAATTCCGTGTTACAGAAGAATTATCGTGTAAGTGATGGTTTGCCATCTGAAAACATAACTGCGCTATATCAGGTTCGTTCAGGTCTCCTGTATATAGGTACTATGGAAGGATTGGCTGTATTAGAGCCCTCACAAAATCGAATAAGTCGTATTCAGTTAAATGG
>BJGO01000194.1 GCA_014190535.1 Bacteroidota bacterium
AAAAACCGAATACATCATTAAAGTTTGAATTTACGAAGTCGTTATATTCTTCTGATGCGAAGACGTAATCAAATTTTACCGTATCGCCGGGAATGTACATATCAAACTCAAGGATACATACATCGGTAGTCGTGTTGGTGGTTAAAGTATTTAAATCAGGATCTCCGAGTCCGTTGTTACTTACTGTAGTATTGCCTGTATTTGCAGTAAAAATATTGTCTATAGTACCTGAAGTAAGTAATACCCCTTTTTGAATGCCATAAGTAGAGACCGGACCAACAGTTTCAAATGTACCGGATGGGTTCTGTGATCCCGGACAGTTCAAAGTTGGGTTAGTAATTACAATACCGCTGTTGGAACCAAGCAGGGACTGAGCCAATTCATTGGCATCCGTAACCGGTGTTACCGTAGTTTGAGCAATTGATGCTTGATGTAAAACGAGGAAAATAAGGGCTGTAAAAATTGAAAATCTCATAGTGTTAATTGAATGAAAACGCTTGTAAATTATCGAATTTGATTTGTTTTTACAAATTACCAAGTTAACCGATCCGCTCTGCATATATTTTATTTAAACTAATCTAACTACGAGCGCAATTGCTTACTCGTTAGTATAGATTGTAAATTATTATTTATGACTTCTGATTTCTAATATTAATCTATTCCAAAGTCCAACTATTTCCTCAGAAATTTTAAGCTGAATAACGCAAAACAAATACAAAATAGTTGTCGGCAGAGTCAGTAGTAAAGGATACAGCGGGTTGCCATCTGCGCCTGGAATAAAGTTTATTGCTACAGCAATAGTACAAAACAAGACAAGTGCCTTTATTGTTTGAAGGGTGAAAGGCTGAATGCTATAAACTATCCTCAGAAAAATCATACGAATGCTATTGTATGTAAAGTAGGCAATAGGAATAGATATGGCCGCTCCGATGACGCCGTATATCGGGATCAGAAAAAGTGTAGTTGCCGTGGAAACGATGATTAAAATAATATTTGTAGCCAGATTAAAGCGAATATGTTTTGAATATAGTATAATCTCGCCATTGATCCCGGTAGCCATGTCAAGCAGGCGACCAAAACCGATGATCAGAAAAACCCATTTCACTGATGCATACGACATAGGGAGCAGTTGCACCATCCAATCTATATTTAGCCATAAGATCAGATAGATGTATCCTCCTACTAGAAGTTGATTAATGGAGGTCTTACGATAGAGTTCGTGTAATTTGGGAATATCATTTTTTTTCCATGCATCAGCAATTATAGGAATGCTTACCTGATTCATAGCGCGGGATGGAATAATTACCAGAGTAGCTATAAAAAAAGCAACGGAATAGACTGCAGTTTGTTCAAGTCCTGCCAGGGCACCAAGCATAATGACATCAATATTTGATGTGTACACTGCCGCAATACTAGCCAGGTAAACAAACAAACTGTACCGATTCAGCTTGCTAAGCGACATCACCCCTGTAACCCGTATCGGCGCAATAAATAGCTGTTTGAGGTAAGCCAGATAGATTAGCATTACAACGAAGTGTACAACATAAGAAATAGTAAATAAGATTAGGAATCCGTGAAAATCGACCCAATTCAATACATAGGCAAAAAGTACAACCGTTTGCAGTAGCCTCAGCAAAACCTCCTTAATAAAAGTGGGAACAACAGTTTTTAGTAAGGAGCGTGCATAAAAGAAGGCCAATTCAAATACTAACAGAAAGAATGCAATCGGATAAGTAAACAGATAATGAATATTAAACATCGAAGATCGCTCTTCATAGAATGATTGGATCGATGAACGGAATAAATAGAATAGGATGCCGTAAAAAACAAAGCCTGATCCTGCAATGGTATACATCAGCGTGAGTATTCCATAATGTTTTTTCTGTTTATCGTTGAAGTATGGAAAAAATCGTTGCAGAGTGTAAGAGGATCCAAATAGAGCAAACTGTGAAAACAGCACAGCAACAGCTATGAGCAAACGGGTTAGTCCAACCTGCTCAGGAGTAAGATAAATAGGATACAAAACAATAAAATTCAGGTAACCCAATAAAGCCCCGCTGTATGTGATCACCGATGCCTGAATACTTTGTCGTTGTATAATGCCCAAAATGTATGTATTACTTTGGTGAAATTAAATCAGCCTTCATTAATCGACTTTGTCAAATTCCACAATTATCAAAGTTATTGACCTAACTAGTATAGGAACAATTCAATCAATATAGCCTATAAAGCACGTATCTGAATTTTAACTTCTGCATATTTGCTTTATGAAACGATTAGTAGCCGGCATATTCAGATCATTAGGATATGAGATACAACCTGTAGTCAATAAATACCCTGACATAGAGCAACAATTCATGGAGCTATATAATCAGTGTAAAACAGAAACCATGACCTCGGTAGAGCGAATGTATGGTCTCTATAAAGCTTGTGAATATGTCACTAAAAATAAAGTTTCCGGAGATTTCGTGGAATGTGGTGTTTGGCGTGGAGGCAGTTCGATGATGGCGGCAAAAACATTTAAGGCTTTAGGCGATTTGAATCGTAATTTTTATTTGTACGATACCTATGAAGGCATGAGCCTGCCTACAGAACACGATATTTCTATTAAGAATGAGAAAGTGCTTGAGCAGTGGCAAAAGCATCAGCAGGAGGACACTAAAATACTAGCCAAAGCCGCTTTGGATATTGTTAAACAAAATATGAGTAGAACCGCATATCCGGAACAGCTGATACATTATGTGAAAGGCAAGGTTGAAGACACTATACCCAATACCATTTCAGAGCAGATTGCACTTTTACGCCTGGATACAGATTGGTACGAATCAACTAAACACGAATTACAGCATTTATATCCAAGACTAATTTCCGGCGGCATATTGATTATTGATGATTACGGACACTGGCAGGGTTCCCGGAAAGCTGTTGACGAATACTTTATGCAACTTAATTTTTTTCCATATCTACACAGGCTGGATTACACGGGCAGATTATTTATTAAGCCATAGTGCGGGTATAGTATTTATGCAATAGATGGTTCAAATACTCAAGGGCATCGGTAGTTATAGTGCCATGAATAGTGTCTAGGAATATTCGGGCATCAACATCATAACAACTTCCGGCATCTATGCGCTTTTTTACTGCCTGTGATTGTAGCACCTGCTCAAACACTTCGATGATTACCGGCACCGGCAATCGGTTATCGAGATGAATGTTCATGGTAGTATGATCATGCTGATTATTATGAATAAGTGGCGTAAGGTATTCAACAACATCATCAATATCCATGAGATATCGGCAAGCACCCGTGTAAACCAGTAAATCGGACCGATTAATTATTTTTTGAAAAAGAAAATTGGTTAATGTGTTTGGATTTTGCGAACGACCAACAACTATAGGTAACCTGTATATCTGATAACAGCGGCATTCAGTTTGTATAAAGTCTTCTATAGCCCGTTTATGCTTGATATACTCTGTATTGGATAGTGAAGGATCAAAAACACTTACCGTACTAAAATAAATGAGTTTAGCCTGACGATTAATGTATTTTCGCAAGAGCTCAACTTCACGATCATATTGGTTACGATCCGTTGATGTTGAGTTGGACACTCCAGAAGCAAAAATGACCATGTCATCTATAGACCTAAACGAGCTAAAAGAATTTGCAAGTAATCCGCTACCAACTATCATTCCCCAAAATTCAACATATTTTATTTTAGTAGCCACTCTATGAAGCACAATGTATTTTACTCCTTTCCTGTTTATGCATCCTTTGTGCGTAAAGATGAACATCTACTCAAACAGTATTATTCGGTACAATCATTTCATTTTAATCAGAAAAAAAAATGGGGCATACCCTTAGAGTTCTTTAGACATTTTATATACATACTTATTCATATCAATCGAATTAACCTGTTTGTTTCCTTTTTTGCCGGATACTCCTCATTTATACCTGCATTACTAGCCCGTATAACCGGTAAACCCCACTTCATCATACTCGGAGGAACAGATTGCACCTCATTACCTGAAATTAGGTATGGTAACTTCAGAAAGTTTTTTTTAGGTTACTGCACCCGAAAATCTATAGAGTGGTCGACACATCTATTTCCTGTATCCGAAAATTTAATTGATTCAGAATATACCTACACCGAATCAATAAATCGTAAACAAGGATATAAAAATTTTTGCGGCAAAAATCTTCCTCCATTCACAACTATTTCGCTTGAATATGACTACACGCAGTGTCGATGCAAGAATCTTAAAACACCCCATTCATGTTTATGTGTAGC
>BJGO01000195.1 GCA_014190535.1 Bacteroidota bacterium
CTATCTATTAACCCGATTATTCTACTCTCAATATATCCAATTCGCCATCATTCTGCTATTTATGATTACGGCCTATTTTGCGTTTAGTTCTGCAAGACGAGCTGAACAGAATCGTGTTTGGGTGGGTATGGCAAAAGAGACTGCTCATCAAATTGGTACTCCCCTCAACTCCTTAACCGGTTGGATTGAATATCTGCGCGAAACCATGGACAAAGAATTGACCGACAAAGTGATACCGGAAATGGAGAAAGACATAGAACGACTCATAACCGTTACCGATCGTTTTTCTAAAATAGGTTCAACACCATCGCTGATTGAAACGGATTTGGTACCCATAATCGATAAACTGCTTATTTACTTTAAAAAACGAAGCAGTGCACAGGTCATCTGGCAATACAACTACAATCATACTGAAAGTTATAGTGCACACGTTAACGTAGCCCTCTTTGAATGGGTATTGGAAAATCTGATAAAGAATTCACTTGATGCCATTGAAGGTAAGGGTAACATTATTGTTGAATTACATAAAGACTCCGGCCAGCTTATCATTGATGTAATTGATAACGGAAGTGGTATTCCATCCGGTAGTTTTAAGAAAATATTTAAACCGGGATACAGCAGTAAAAAGCGTGGTTGGGGATTGGGACTTTCATTATCGAAAAGAATCATTGATGAATATCATCACGGCAAAATAGTTGTTCACGAATCTATTCCTTTTGTAAAAACTCAAATCAGAATTACACTCTCATTATGATAATACGACTTGCAGTAACCTTACTCTCTTTATTATTTCTTGATGCCAAGGCACAATTATTTGAGATGACCAGTAGCAGAAACCAGGATCTGACAACAAAAAGTATGAGGAATGAAAATGTCTTTTTTACCATCGACACAAACAAAATGTCGCTGAAGACCGGCGACAAAACCTATTACTATGAGGCTGTTGGCTCAAATTTTAGTAATGGTATTCTCACCCTGCAAGTACTGGACCTTAAAGATGAAACGGTGATGGTAAAATTTAGTTCGAGTGCAAAAGTGCTCGATTATTATTTGGGTAGTTATGGCATACGTTACTTTTTAGACAAGGTTGAAAAACCAAAGACCGAGGAAGAACTTGCGGCCGATACCATCAAAAAAGAACTGACCGAGGAAGAATTAGCCGCACGCGATACGATGGTTTATGAATCTGCCGAGGTGATGCCTCAGTATCCCGGGGGCAAACAAGCCATGCTTGAATTTCTGGCTAAGAATGTACGATTCCCGGCTCAGGCTAAAAAGCTCGATGTAAAGGGTTTTGTTTTAGTTAATGTGACTATTGAAAAAGATGGTTCAATCAAACATATTAAAGTAAGAAAGGATATTGGTGGTGGATGCGGTGAAGAAGCGGAGCGTGTTATTAGACTTATGCCCGCCTGGACTCCGGGAGAGGATAAAGGCGAAACAGTTCGTGTTAGCGTACCGATTTCGGTAAGTTTTATGCAAAAGTAAAATGAACCATTGCGGTTTGGGTCTTGAAATTCAATGCTTGTTGTTGATTCGAACCTATGGATTATTGCTTAAAAAACTTTATGGAATAATGCTCCATAGCTGAACTCAAGCGCACAACATACATTCCCGGTGATAGATCCCTAACTGCAATCGTTATCAATCTGCGATCAGATGGAATAACGTTTTCGCAGTATTGCCTACCAAACATATCCACAACTTCGATTTTACTATTTGAGCTAAATGGTCTTTTAAGTTCAATGAACAGTTGTTGCTCAGCCGGGTTAGGATAAACGGATATTGTAGATGATACGGTAATCGGCTCCAAGTCGCTATCGGTTAATACCACCGAAGAAGTATCGTAAATACGCATTCCGCCACGATTTAATCCAATGAGTAGTTCGTCGGTACCATCATTGTTAATATCAGCGGTCTGAATTGTAGAGTATGAACCGGTTTTAATGCCGCTGTAATTTTTAGTAACAAGATTAAAACTACCATTGAGGTTATTAATAATGTTGTCGTACAGATAAAGGTCACCTTCACGATTACCGACCAACAATACCGGTTCATTGTATGCAATCAGATTAGTGAAAAAAGGGACACTGAAGCCCTGAATAAAATCACCGGATACATTTACAGAACCAAAATTATTTGATGTAGCGGTCGAAAAGTCAGGTGATGAAATAGAACCGGCATTCTGATAGTAGGATATTTTTCCATCTAATCGTCCAATCAGTAAATCAGGAAGATTATCGTTGTTTACATCTGTAATTTGCGGTGTACTGTAATTGCCAACATCAATATTAAAATAATTGGCTTGCTGTAGTTGAAACAGAGCCGGAGAGCCCGGACTTGCATTGTTCTTGTAGAAGATAAGCGAACCGTCATCGGAACCCAGCAACATATCTGCATCGCCATCGCCATCTAAATCACCGAAAGCCGGATAAAGCGATTGCCTTTGCAAAGAGGATAAATTCAAATAGTCAACTTTGTTCCTCCTAAATCGGGGATTTGATGCAGTTCCTATGTTCTGATAGGTCGCTATCTGGGAGAATCCGTTATAGTAAAAATCGTTACTCAATAAAATATCCAGCAAACCATCTCCGGTAAAGTCAAAAAATACTGGTTTGCCTTTATCTCCTGCATCAATCATCTCATCAACCAAAAATGAGTCCGTCATGAACTGATATACTCCGGTATTATTGGTGCCCGTATTTTTATAAAACCAGGAGCACGCACTAAGGTTGCTACCTGTTTCCGTATTAGGCGCTATGATCAGATCCAATTTATTATCATTATCCAGATCTAATCGAAATGAGGCCGGATAATAGGGTACAACAGCAGGTATATGGTATGATGGGAATAAGGTGTCCTGTGAAACCATGAGCGCATCATCCACTGTTCCTCCATTTACGAGGTAACATATTTCCTGAAAGGAGATGTCGCCAAGGAAAATATCAACTAAACCGTCGCCGGTATTATCGAAAGCAAGCGATGTGGAACCGGCATGGCGTGAGGCGATGTTCTGATCCTGATTGGTAATTCCAAAAGGGCAAGGTTGATTCAACCATTTAGCATTTGCATTTGCCGGTTCATAGATCTTGCCCCAACACGGGTCGGCTTTAATAAATCGCAAACTGTCACACCCCCACCCGTTCTCCTGTGATGTGTTTTCAAAATACCAGATATATCCGCCATTCGGGTCGAATGTAAGCACATCCATGTCGCCATCATTATTCACGTCGGTAATTGCCGGAATATCAATGGCAGTAACCAAAAGGTTAATTGGCTGTGGTGTGGCATCGTATCGTAATAATTCGTTGTAGAGCGTAAACTTAATTTCATTATTATCAAAATATCCTTTGAATACTTTTATCCCAAGAGCAGTATGTGTATATATATCTGATATGCCGTCGCAATTAAAATCGGTAAGAAGAGCCCAGTTATTTAACTCCGGAAAGTTAACCGCATACTGAGGCGCATATACATAATCACTCAGCCCGACACTGCCATTGTTAATGAAGGTAAGCAGGGAATTACCGCTTCGATCAAAAATGACCAGATCTTTTCGATTGTCATTATTCAAATCAGCGGCAGAAAACTGAGGTGTGTTAAGCCCCCCGGCCCAAGCATATTTTAATGAATCGTTACCGATAAATACCGGTATGGAAAAATTTGGGCCATACTGTGCTGATATCTTTAAGGAAAACATCAACGACAAAAGCACTAAAAATTTCTTCATCATATTAAAAACTCTTTTTTTAAAAAGATATCCAATGCCTAAGTTATAAACGATTAAACCCCTAAATGTTTTCCAGGAATCACTTTGAGGAGAATTAAATATCCAAGTTGATCCGAACTCATGGCCTATCGGGTCGCGAATGGGTACAGCCATGTCCAACCTGAATATAAAAAAGCTAAAGTCAAGTCGCACACCAAATCCTGAACCTATAGCTATCTCCCGGTAAAATCGGGTAAAATCAAAGTTGCCGTTTGGTAGGTTTTCTTTTTTCTTCACGGTCCAGATGTTACCCATATCGGTAAACAAAGCCCCTTTCAGTAAGCCAAAAATTCCAAATCGATATTCGAGGTTAGCCTCAAGTTTCATCTCTCCGGTCTGATTCACAAAGATTCGCTCAAGCGAAGTATCGCTTTGTGTGTAAATATTGTAAGAACCGGGTCCAAGATATCGTATTCTCCAGGCTCGGATGTCGTTGGTCCCTCCTGCGTAGTACTGCTTGACATAAGGTATAGAAATAGCTG
>BJGO01000196.1 GCA_014190535.1 Bacteroidota bacterium
TTGGCGCCATGCATTTTAGTCCAGGTAGTGTTACTGGAAGCAGTATCTATCCTCGTCATACAGTTGACGATATCTTCCCGCAAATAGGGTTTGGATGAGGTGTGTATGTTGGTCAGGAAGCGGCCTGATTTAATTTCAGCACGATCCATAAAATCATAAGTCAATCCGCCTAGTGGCGCATAATTAGATTGAGCACATACATATGAAGCAGACAAGACAGTTATTAAAAAAAGGAGTAATTTTTTATTCATGAGTCTTTGGTTGAACTGTAAATTTAGATGTTATTGATGTTTGAGGAAAATCGGTTTTCTCTTTTATGTTCGCGTATTGCATAATAAAGGATGAACAGATAGCACGGTATCAGAATCAAATATGCCCGATGATTACCAATAGCTGGCATATCGGCAAGTTTACCATAAACAAGTGGAAGCAGAGCACCTCCGGCAATAGACATAATCAGTATCGCCGATCCCGTATTGGTATGCCGTCCAAGACCTTTAATGGCAAGCGGCCATATCGCAGGCCACATCAGCGCATTAGCCAAACCCAGCAGGGCAATGCAACAAACAGCGGCATAACCCGATGTAGCGACTGCAATCAGAGAGAGTATGATGCCCAGCACGGCAGAATACAACAAGGCCCGATCCTGTTTTAGATAACGGGGTATAAGCAACACACCGATCAGATAACCAACCACCATAGCCGACAAGGTTAGCGAAGTAAAATTTTTAGCCTCAGATAATGGAATACCCTGTGCATGGCCAAACCCACCTATGGTGTCGCCGGCTATCACCTCCGCTCCTACGTATAGAAAAAGGGCGATGGCGCCTAAAACTAAATTTGGATAGGCTAATACCGATTGATGTGCTGTTTGCTCCTGATTATTAACTTCATCGTGCAGGCTTATTTCAGGTAAAGAGGAGAAACGAACAAACAAGGCAAGCAATAACAGAACACCACTCATCACCGCATAAGGCATAATGACACGCTTAGCCAGTGCATGGAGTGTTTGTATTCGCTCTTGTTCATCCATTAGGCGCAGGCCTTCAGTTAAGGTATCTGCATCAGCGAGGATAATAGCTCCAAGTATTACAGGAGCGAGCACGCCCGCCACTTTGTTGCAGATACCCATAATGCTGATTCGTCGGGCCGCACTTTCAATTGGCCCCACTATGGTGATATATGGATTACTTGCTGTTTGCAGGAGCGACAGACCGGTGCCTATAATAAAAAGACCGGCCAGAAAGAGATAATAGGTGCGTGTGAAGGCCGCCGGTATAAAGAGCAATGCGCCAAGAGCCATGACGATCAAACCGATCATCATACCTTTTTTTAGTCCGGTACGTTTTAACAGCCATGATGAGGGTATCGCTGTAAAAAAATAGGATATGTAAAATGCAAATGTCACCAACAGCGATTGAAAATTATTTAACTCGCAGGCGATACGCAAATAAGGAATTAGCGTGCCATTGAGCCAAGTAACAAATCCAAAAACAAAAAACAAACAACCCAGTATGATAACGAGCAAAAAAGGTGACCTGGACGGATTTGTCATAGGTGTATTATTTTAATCAAACATAACTGACTATAAAGGCAAAAGGTAATAATACAATAAACACCTTCCGATAATGGTGTAACAAGAACTAATCAGTTCGTTAGTAATGATAGAATACACTTACTTTGTGCACCCATGTGGAATGAACTGAGCCAATTTTATCAAAATGTCCTTAACGATCCTGCTTCGGTGTTTAACCCCGAAGCTGTAATACGTTATGGTGGACTCAGCATCTTGTTTTTAATTGTATTTGCGGAGACCGGTTTGTTTTTTTGCTTTTTCTTTCCCGGAGACTCCCTGGTCTTTACGGCGGGCGTGCTCTGCTCTACAGGAGGGATCAATGCCAACTGGCTCGAAGTCAACCTGGTTATGATTAGTGCCGCCATTATTGGCAACATGACCGGTTTCATTCTGGGTCGGCGCTCGGGAAATTATTTATTGTCGCGAAGTGATTCCTGGTACTTTAAAAAAGAATACATAGCAACCGCAGACAGCTTCTACAAACGCTATGGTGGCATGGCCCTTATACTCGGGCGCTTTTTACCTATCGTACGAACGTTTGCTCCCATCGTTGCAGGTATCCTGAAGATATCCTATCGCCGTTTTTTCATATTAACTGTGGTCGGTGCGCTTGCATGGGTTGTGCCCCTCGTCACCTTAGGTTACTATCTGGGCCATATACCTTTTGTTCATGAAAATCTGGGCTATATTATTATTGCCATGGTCGTGCTGATTACGACACCGGTTATCCTAAAGGTGATTCGGGAACGCCGAAAACAGAAACTGAAGTAATGATAATCCTGTCATCAACTTGCTTTAATTTCGCTGATATGAAAAGGAACCTCTTCTTGGTATGCGTACTTACCGCTCTAAACTGTTTTACCGGAATGGCACAGTCAAGCACCGACTGGAAAACTAAAGTGCTGGGTCGGTGGAAATATCTTGGCGTGGAACAGTTTGGTGTCGAAACAGAACCTAATCAGGCTAATATTGCAAACACCCTTTCTCTTTTTGATGATTTGCGATTTGAAAAAAAGGATAGCACCGTATTCAGTTCCGGTACATATATAATCAATGAAACAGCAAAGACCCTGACACTCAAAGACTCAACTACAGGAAAAACGAAACTGTTTTACCTCAAAAAAAGTGATCCGGGATATCTAATCATTGAATTTCAAACACCCGATCTGATTCGTACACGCTACAAGTATGAATTAATAAAATAATATGCACCCTATTGTGCATTGTTAGTAATAAGCCATAGGCCCAAAAACTATTGCCTGTGCGCTTTGTTAATTTAGCGTGCTTTTACATCATACCTAAAAAAACTTTTTATATGCCAAAAATTGAAAAATCGATTGCTGTCTTTACATCAGGTGGCGACTCACCGGGAATGAATGCCGCTGTGCGTGCTGTGGTTCGCTCTGCTATATACTTTGGATTACGGGTTTACGGTATTCGCAGAGGATATGAAGGCATGATTGATGGCGACATTTACGAGATGCGTTCGCAAGATGTAAGCAACATCATACAACGTGGCGGGACAATACTCAAAACAGCCCGTAGTGAACGCTTCCGCACCCCGGAGGGGATGAGTCAGGCTTTTGAAAATCTAAAGAAGCACAATATCAACGGCATCGTTGCACTTGGCGGTGATGGTACCTTCAAAGGTTGTCTGGAGTTTAATAAGGTTCACGATATACAATGTATCGGCGTGCCTTGCACCATAGATAATGACCTCTTTGGTACAGACTTCACCATTGGTTACGATACCGCTATCAACACGGCGCTTGATGCCATCGATAAAATACGAGATACCGCCGACTCACATAATCGACTGTTCTTTGTGGAAGTGATGGGGCGTGATGCCGGTTTCATTGCGATGCGCACCGGTATTGGTGGCGGTGCTGAGGCTATTCTTGTTCCTGAAACAAAAACTAACATGGAGCAACTCATAGCCAAACTTGAAAAAGGATGGAAGCGTAACAAGGCATCCAGTATTGTTATTGTGGCTGAGGGCGATGAGGCGGGTGGCGCATTCGAAGTGGCACGAAAAGTAAGAGAGCACTTCAACTACTATGATACCCGGGTATCCATCATTGGTCATATGCAACGCGGCGGCAATCCAACCTGTATGGATCGCGTACTGGCCTCACGACTTGGTGTTGCGGCTGTTGAAGCTCTGCTTGAAGGTAAATCAAACCTTATGGTTGGTATGATTCATAAAGATTTAGTGTTTACTCCATTTGAAAAGGCCATCAAACACAACCTGGATATCAATATGAATTTACTACGCCTGGCAGAAATCTTATCAGCCAACTAAGGACTGATAAATGATTATCTTGCCTTCATGAATAACTATCAGCAGGGCATGTTTGCCGAAAACACCTTTCAGGGAAAAACAATTCTCGTAACCGGTGGAGCCACCGGCCTGGGTAAGTCGATGAGTACTTACTTCAAAAAACTTGGTGCGCACGTGATGATTGCCAGTCGTAAGGAAGATGTATTAAAAAACACCTGCACGGAACTGCAAACGATTACAGCGGGCGAGATTGACTATGTCGTTTGTGATGTCAGAAAATATGATGATGTTGAGCGCATGATGGCAACGTGTGTTGAACGATTTGGCGACCTGCACGTACTCGTAAATAATGCC
>BJGO01000197.1 GCA_014190535.1 Bacteroidota bacterium
GAGGGAACAGAAACATTGGAGGAGTTTCCTTGTCCGGGCATGCCCGAAGTGCCAAAGCCCCAACTCCAAACAGAACCTGAAGCATCTAAACCATAGGAACAACCGGACAAGGCATTTACCTGCACAAACTGTAGTTCTGTGGGAAGCTCAACAGCAACAGGAGTTAGCGTACTACCCTGTACGGTATTGCCCCAGTTGTATAATGAATCATTACATATCACCATCACGTGCGATGCACTTATGGAGTGTGTCTGAGACTGGCAAGTTTCCGAAATAGCTAGTAGCGTGAAAGTTGCACAAATGAAGATAGTTGTTTTGCAGAGGCGAATCAAAGAAGTCATAAAGTTTGAATTATGACAAAATTAAGAATCAATAACATATAAAATAGTTGTGTACATAGTAAGGCCGGTGATAACTGCTACTTTTCATATTATGGTAATCAATAATACATATAATAGTTAAGTCGCAACAAAACGAAAAATATTTTTATAGAATTTTTCTATCCGGCTAGCTACGTAATAAGGTTACTAACATTATATCTAGGTTCAAATACAAGTAATAATAAAAAATGCTGACTGGCGATAAAAACTACGCCGGCCTTTCCAGCGCTTCCGGTGTAAACCGTATGATCCTGAACCAGCTCATCATCTTGATGAAGGGATAGGCAGGATCAATTTCCCACCACTTAGCGCCAAAGTTGCTACGCTGAGAATATTTGTGGTGATTGTTCTGAAACAACTCTCCCAACAGAAAGATATCGGCGATTAGTGTATTACGTGATTTATCGCCGTTCTTATAATTCTGGTAACCGTACTTATGCCCGCACCAATTTACAATAGCCCCTTGTATGGGACCGTTAAAAATATTGATAGGCAAGAGCAACCACAACCAGGGAGAGGTAGCAAAAAAGAAGTAAATGCTAATATATACACCTATCCACATCAGTGTAGAAAAACGACTAAATGCAAACGCCTCGAATGATTTCCACTCCGGAAAACTTTTTGTAAAAATGGGATCCGGCTGAAAATGATAACGGAACAGGTCTATGTAAAAGCGATAGGTCTTCATCATCATAGACCAAGGATCGCTGTGGAAATGAGGTGAATGAGGATCCTGAGCCGTGTCGCTGTAGTGATGGTGCATGCGATGCATGATGGCATACGCACGCGGACTCAAAAAAGAAGAGCCCTGGAAAAACCAGGTGCAGAAAAAGAAGAACCGCTCCCAGAAAGGAGACATCGTAAATTGTTTATGTGCACCATAACGATGAAGGAAGAAGCTATGAAAAAATAAAGAGGAGTACCAGTGGATGATTACGAAAAGAACAATGATCATTTAGAGTTAATTCTGAGTTATTTATGAGGTGATTAACCTCTTTAAGTAAAAATTTTACTGCAATGATAACAAGAACTATGATTTAGAGTTCATCGCTATCAACTTATATATGCATATTAAATACTTGAAATAGACAGCAAAACCGATTAAATGCCCGAAATACAGTATTTCCGTTTAAAAGAATTCAGATCAATTAATTATTCACTTGTTTATTTTGTACACTCACTATGAAGCTAAAGAATATTCACCACGCCATACCCAATGCATTAACCCTAACGAACCTGCTTTTGGGATGTATTGGAATACTTTACGCATTTGACGAACGCTACTTCATTATCAGCGAGGTAGGTAAAAATTCAGGCTTATACGATACCCACGAAATCAACAGCCGACTGTTTACCTCATCAATATTGTTATTTATTGCCGCCGGAATCGACTTTGCCGATGGCTTTATTGCCCGTTTGCTCAAAGCCGAGAGCGAAACCGGTAAACAACTGGACTCCCTGGCCGATGTGGTTACCTTCGGTGTATTGCCGGGGATCATGGTCTATCAATTGCTGGAGCGTGCCTATTTTCTGGAGAGCGGAGCCTTGTACACCTCTAAATTATTTATGTTGCCTGCACTATTATTACCACTGGCAGCGGCATATCGTTTAGCCCGTTTTAATGTAAGTAACACCTCTAAAGAATACTTTACCGGTCTGGCAACACCGGCTATGGGCGTTTTTGTTGCAACACTACCCCTGATTTATATTACCAATGCAAATGGACTTGGTGATTACACCATTAATAAATACGTGCTATATGCTGTGGCCCTGTTTTTCTCTTATCTGATGGTATCAAAGGTGAAGATGTTCTCTTTTAAGATTAAGACCTTCAATCTAAAAGAAAACATACGGTTGTATCTGTTTCTTTTGCTCTGTATCGTGGCCATAGTCTGGCTAAAATATACCGGCATTGCACTTTCTCTGATTCTGTATATCCTGTTTTCCTTGTTTGTTATCCGTTTCCCCGATACTGAAGATTGATTAAGGAACTTGTAAATTAGCGGCAGTAAATTTTAATACCACGATTATGAAATACAAAGCGGAAGTAACGATTATGCCACTTAAGGAATTACTCGATCCACAAGGTAAAGCGGTTTTGAGTGGATTAAAACACCTGGATATGCCGCAGGTTAAGGATGTGCGAGTGGGTAAGCATATCGTATTGGAACTGGAAGCGGCTAACGAAACATCCGCTCAGGAGGCCGTTGACGAGGCTTGTAAAAAATTACTCGCTAATCCGGTAATGGAGCAGTACGAGTTTGTACTGCACGAAGCAGGTAAAAAATAATGTGGCAGTCTTTACTGTTCATCATTATCATATCAACCGTTTTTCCGCTTCGCGCCCAGGATCTAACGGCTGAAGCACGGCGAATCATCGATACGCTTTCATCAAAAACCATGTCTGGTCGTGGCTACGTGAACAACGGAGATCGTAAGGCCGCTGATTATATTGTTTCCTATCTGAAGCACATCAGCAGGATTCCTGATAGTAATATCGTGCGTCAGCAAGTTCCTTTCAGCATCAATACCTTTCCGGGTGCAATGTTGCTCGAAGCCGATAAACAGACCTTGTTACCCGGACAAGATTTTATTGTTAAGGCTTTCTCAAGTAGTTTAAAGGGCAAGTATCGTATTAAACCGGTCAACCTCAAGCAACTGTGGCAATCGGACTCTACGAAGATATCTCTTCGCTGTGGTAAACGCGAGGTGTTATGTATCAGGGCCTCCGATTGGCCCGCTTCGATCGAACGACGCAAAACAGAATGGTTGCTTGAACATAAACTTTTCGGCGCCAGCGCCCTCATCGAAATACAATCTAAGAAGCTAACCATGGATGCGTCGCAGGAGCAACTGCCACTCACCTGGATTGAACTTTTGGCCGATACCCAGGCACCTATTCCACATAGCATCAATGTAAATATTGAAAATGTATTCTTACCGGAGTACCGATCTCAGAATATATTAGGTATAGTAAAAGGAACAACCGTACCGGACTCGTTTCTGGTATTTACCGCGCACTACGATCACCTCGGAACACTTGGCACCAACACCTATTTTCCGGGAGCCAATGACAATGCAAGTGGTGTGTCGATGTTGCTGAATCTCTCAAAGACCATAGAACAACAACCACTGAAATACAGCACTGCATTTATTTTCTTTACCGGAGAAGAAGCCGGTTTAATTGGTTCGCACTACTTCACACAACATCCTATTATACCGCTGAATAAAATCAGATTCCTGGTAAACATAGACCTGGCCGGCACCGGCGATGATGGGATCAAGGTTGTTAACGGCGCCGTCGACACCCTGCATTTCAACAAACTCAAACAGCTTAACGACCGTGAACAACTTGTAAAATCGGTACAACCAAGAGGTAAAGCCGCCAACAGTGATCATTATTTTTTCACACAGGCCGGAGTGCCTTCTTTTTTCATTTACACACTCGGTGGCATATCGGCCTATCACGACATCTTTGATAAGGCGGGAACATTACCCCTTACTGATTACAACGATTACTACCGACTGCTTCTGTTATATATGAAATCTTTTTAACCCGACATGCCTAAACTGTTTATTGTACCCACACCAATAGGTAATTTAGAAGATATTACGCTCAGGGCATTAAATGTGTTAAAGTCCTGCGATTTTATCTGTGCGGAAGATACACGGGTAACCAATAATCTGTTACAACATTTCAATATACAAAAGCCGCTGATGTCGTATCATAATTTTAATGAACATGACA
>BJGO01000198.1 GCA_014190535.1 Bacteroidota bacterium
ATTAAGGGGGTTGTTACCGATTTGTCTAATAATAAACCGCTTTCTTTCGCCACTATTGTTGTACAAGGGCAGGAAGTTGGCGCATACACAGATGATAATGGCGCGTACACCATCACCCTGCCTATTGGTTTATATAACATTACGTGCAGTAATGTGGGGTATATCTCTAAAACAATTAATGAGGTTGAGGTAAAGCAATCAAAACCTGCCATTATCAGTATTTCGTTAGAACCCGCAACCAGAGAACTTCAAAATGTTGTGATCGAGGCCAGTAAATTTTCATTTGATAAAAACACGGAGAGTCCTGTTTCGCTCCGCACAATCGGTGTGAATGAAATTCAACGCAATCCCGGCGGTAACCGCGATATCTCTCGCGTACTGCAGTCCTTGCCCGGCGTCCAAACGATCACCACTTTTCGTAACGATATATTAATACGGGGTGGAGGTCCTAATGAAAACCGTTTCTATATCGACGGTATAGAGGTGCCTAACATCAATCACTTTGCTACGCAGGGCTCATCAGGTGGTCCGGTAGGTTTATTAAACGTAGATCTTATTAAAGATGTAAAGTTTTATTCATCGGCTTTCCCTGCAAACAGAGGTAATGCGCTCAGTTCAGTGATGGAACTTACATCCATCGATGGTCGTAACGACCGATTGGGTTTCATAACCACTGTGGGTTCCAGCGATTTGGCTTTATCGGTTCAAACGCCACTCTTCAAAAAAGGATCCAAGAATACAGCCTTATTCAGCGTTAGAAGGTCTTACCTGCAATTACTGTTTCAGACACTTGGATTACCATTCCTACCTACATATAATGATTACCAGTTTCGTTTTAAACTTAAGCCAAGTGCAAACAGTGAACTTACTATTATGAGCCTTGGAGCCTATGATGTTTCTAATCTCAATCTAAGTGCCGACTCTACGGCATTTCAAAAGTACCTGCTGGGAAATTTGCCGGAATATTTTCAATGGAATTACACGTTTGGCTTATCGTACAAATATTTTGGTAAAAATAATTTCGTTACTGTAGTTGCATCCCGTAATATGCTCAATAATACTGCACAGAAATACTTTAATAATGATAAAAGCGATGAGTCGAACAAGATTTTTGACTACACCTCTCAGGAGATTGAAAACAAACTACGTATTGAAAATAATATCTTCAGAAACGGATGGAAAATAAATTACGGCGCCTTATTTGAGAATGTTAAATACAAGAATTCAACTTTACAAACGATATCCCTGCCTCAGGGAACGATTCAGGAAAATTTCAATTCATTCATTGAATTCAATAAAGGTGCGGTCTTTACACAGTTTACCCGAAACTTTCTAAAAGATCGTTTAATCAGCAGTTTTGGACTAAGAACCGATGTTAATTCGTTTTCATCTTCTATGCTGAACCCGCTCTCACAACTATCTCCACGATTATCTTTTAGCTACATACTTACTGAGCGCATCAGCATCAATGCCAATACAGGAATATATTATCAACTTCCACCCTACACCGTACTTGGTTACAGAACCAATGAGAATGTATTGATCAATAAACAAAATAATATTCAATACATCAGATCGATTCACTATGTAGCCGGTATTGAATATTATTCAAAAACAAATACCCGACTTTCGATTGAAGGTTTTTATAAAGACTATTCAAACTATCCATTTATACTCACCGACTCTATCGCTTTGGCTAATCTGGGCGCCGATTTTGGGGTGGTGGGAAATGCCCCTGCTAACTCCGATGCAAAGGGTAAAAGCTACGGTATTGAGTTTCTGCTTCAGCAAAAACTATACAAAGGTTTTTATGGAATTCTTTCCGTTACGGCGTTCAGGAGCTTTTTTACTAATGCTGATGGCGATTTTATCTCATCATCTTGGGATACCCGTATTATTAGCAGTTTAACGGCCGGTAAGCGCTTTAAGAAAAACTGGGAAGTTGGATTCCGCTGGCGTTTGAGTGGAGGAGCACCCTTTACACCTATAGATATTGTCCGTTCTTCGCAAGTGGCTATCTGGAATATTTACGGACGGGGCTTAGCGGATTTCAGTCAACTGAACACACAGCGATTACCCTTATTTCATCAGTTAGATGTTCGTGTTGATAAGAAGATTCCCTTCAAAAGTTTTATTCTCGAATTATACATCGATGTGCAAAATGCCTATGCATTTAAGTACAGCCAACAGCCATACCTCGACGTTCGCCGCGATGCAGACGGTAATCCCTTAATTGATACTAATGCACCACTTCCATCATATCAAACCTATTTGCTGGAGAACATCAGTGGCACGGTGTTGCCCACGCTGGGAATAATTATTGAGTATTGACAATTACGTGGTGAAATGCACTCTTGCAACTTCACTGTAAATCGTTTTCTAGGATCATAAATACGTAACCCACACTCTCGGATTATAGCAGTACGTGTATCTTCGCAAAAGAAAAAAAGTTGATACTGTAAATGATTATTATTACCGGTGCGGCGGGTTTTATAGGTTCTTGCCTTCTGTCGTACTTCAATGAGCGTGACATCAGAGATATTATCCTTGTGGATGATTTCACCTCTGCCTCAAAAAATAAGAACCTCTCTGATAAAAAGTTTTTAAATTTTATTGATCGTAATGAGTTTATCGATTGGTTCGACTTACAATACGATTCTGTAGATGTTATTTTCCACATAGGTGCCCGAACCGATACAACAGAATTCGATATCGAAATATTTAATAAACTCAATCTGCATTATTCACAGGCACTATGGGAACGATGCTCGAGGTATGGCATTCCATTTATTTATGCATCCAGTGCGGCAACTTACGGCAATGGGTCATTGGGATATTCCGATCAACACACACATATCCCTGAACTGAAGCCACTCAACCCATATGGTCAGTCAAAACAGGATTTTGACGTTTGGGCGCTTCAACAAAAAAACAGACCACCATACTGGTACGGACTTAAGTTTTTTAATGTTTACGGACCGAATGAGTATCACAAGGGGCGTATGGCCAGTGTTGTTTTTCATGCATTTAATCAGATTAAGGAGAAGGGTAGGGTGTCTTTGTTTCGCTCACATCGAACCGATTACGAGGATGGAAAACAGTTGCGCGATTTCATTTATGTTAAAGATGTGATCAACGTTTTGGATTGGCTCTATGCAACCAAACCGGATTCGGGTATTTATAATCTGGGCACCGGTACTGCACGAACATTTCTTGATTTGGTTCAGGCTGTTTTTAGCGCCACAGCTGTAAATCCATTAATTGACTGGGTTGATATTCCGGTCGATATACGGGACACGTATCAATATTTTACTGAAGCCGATATGAGTAAACTTCGTAGCGTCGGCTACGCGGATTCGTTTTATACATTGGAGGCCGGTATAAACGATTATGTTACAAACTATCTTAGTACCGGTAAATATTATTAAAAAAAGTGTTGCATCTCCTGCTGAAGCTTTTCAGCTTCTTCACCTGCCGCCTTATCAAAATGAGTTTCACCTGAGGCGTAAATGATTTGTCTGGATGAATTAATAAGTAGTCCGATATCTTTATTAATCCCTTGTACTACGACATCATGTAACGAACCGCCCTGAGCGCCTATTCCGGGCACCAAAAGAAAATGTTCGGGTACAATATTTCGAACCTGTTTAAATGTTTCAGGGTGCGTAGCCCCAACCACATACATAGTATTTTCAGGTGAACCCCATGTTTTGGAAATACGCAGGACACGTTCAAAGAGCGATTCGTTCTTCTCCTGCATTAGTTGAAAATCGTTACTTCCTGAATTCGAAGTGTGGGCAAGGATGATGGCCCACTTGGAATCGAATTCTAAAAAGGGTTTAACAGAGTCGGCGCCCATATAGGGATTTACGGTTACGGCATCCACACTCATACCGGATGAGGTTTTGTCGAAAAATGTTTTGGCATACATTGTAGATGTATTGCCTATATCGCCACGCTTAGCATCAGCAATAATGAACTGATCGGTTGGTATGTAGTTGATCGTCTTTATCATAGACTGCCAACCTTTAATTCCCATAGATTCGTAAAAAGCAGTGTTTAGTTTATATGATACACAATAGTGTTGAGT
>BJGO01000199.1 GCA_014190535.1 Bacteroidota bacterium
GGCAACAATGCCTACTGCCCAACCATCTATGCGGGCATAACAGGTAATTATTGTTTTGCCATATCCTGCCTTGTACTCATCATATGCTGAATCATCAACCAGTCGTTCAATTATTTCATATGTGTCGTATTGTTTACCGATATCATCCGGTATTATTCCGAAAATATCGTCTTGTTTTTTAGCAGGCTGTTGGGGTTGGGAACGGTTAAAACCGGCCTTTGGTTGATCACCAATTTTATCTAGGATGCTCTTGATGCGATCCAGACAAGTCTGATCATTGGGCATTTTATAGTCAGTGACTCCCGATATTTCACAGTGTGTGGTTGCACCACCTAATGTTTCCTGATCGATCTGTTCGCCAATTGCGGCTTTAACCAAATAGGGGCCTGCCAGAAAAATTGAACCGGTTTTGTCCACGATCATGGCCTCATCGCTCATTATAGGCAAATAGGCTCCGCCGGCCACACAACTACCCATGATTGCCGCAATTTGAACGATACCTTCGGAACTCATCCGGGCATTATTTCTGAAAATCCGACCGAAATGTTCCTTATCAGGGAATATTTCATCCTGCATAGGCAGGTAAACACCGGCACTATCAACGAGGTAGATAATCGGTATTCGGTTTTCCATAGCGATTTCCTGCGCACGGAGATTTTTCTTACCACTAATCGGGAACCAGGCACCGGCTTTAACGGTAGCATCATTGGCCACAACGATGCATAACCTGCCACTGACGTAACCCATCATAACTACAACACCTCCTGCCGGACAACCGCCTTCTTCCGCATACATTTCATAGCCGGCATATGAGCCAATTTCGAAACGAGGTGATTGCTCATCGAGCAAATAATGCACACGTTCTCTTGCGGTCATTTTGCCTTTTTCGTGTTGTTTCTCTATGTTTTTCTTACCTCCTCCCAGATGTATTTTAGAGAGTTGCTCAACGACCTTAGATGTAAGCAGTTTATTGGCGTCTTCGTTTTTATTAAATTGTAGATCCATATGATTTAGAGGGTGTAAAGTAAAATAAAAAAGCCCGTACATCAATTGTACGGGCCGGTTAAACATAATTAAAATTTAAATCGCAGTCCCATCGGTCACTGATTCAATCACAGACTGTATTTCAGCAGGTACATTATTCATAAAATCAAATCCGGTGATGGATTCAAGTTGATCAACTGAGATGCGGTAATTATACCAGGGTTGGCTGTTAACTGTTTGATTATTGGGCACATCTACAGCTATAACGCGGGTTTGAGTATTTATTCTGTTTATGTCATTTGTTCCGGCCTGAAGGCATACAATTACTTTCCAGATATTCGATGGAACTCTAATGGTGCCGTTATTGATAGTATTGGTTGTGCCACCCAAACTGCCGGTTCCCCCCTGACCATAACCACCGCTAATGATGTACAACTCATATCCACTGAAAATCAGCGTGCGGCAGTATGCCTCCAGATCATTCCAAGTTTGTTGATTGTTATTGGGAGCCTGAGGTAGTATGTTTGTCATTAAAAATGTTGCGGCATTGTCGGCATCACTGCCATCTCGGTCATCTGATGGGCACATATGTCCACGGTCAAATCCCGAATTGGTATACATAGCAGTGGTAGCTCTGAAAAAACTTGAAGGCAATTGATTGTCGGTCGTAAAGCAATTACATCGTTGCGCTGTTCCTTTCCAGGAAGCACTCAAATGCCAACTCACCCAGTTTGGAATGCCTTGAGCGTTATTGTATGACAGACAATATTGAGGTTTTACCAGTAAATAATTATTTGGAAGATTAACATCAGTTACCGAGCCGGATGGATTACCCAATGCCATATTATCATCGCGTGAGGTAGCATCCTGAGCCTGCTCAATTTTAAATTCATCTATATTGAGACGATTGCCGGTAAGTTTGCGTATTTCAAATCGAACATTACCGGTATAATTTACATTGAAAGAGGCAAGAGTCATAGTAGTACTTGACGCCGTGATCGTACTACCCACTTTGGCCCAGGTTGATCCATTATTTGTTGATGCCCATAACTCCCAATTTGCACTCGCATCGCTTCCGTAACGGGCATGATAAAACGAAACAACCGTAGCGCCTTGCACATTAAATAGCATAGTTAGCCGGCCTGTGCTTTGTAAACGTGCGGATTTGGCACCGAACTTTCTATCTAACGAACTTGTGCCTATGACCGCATTATTAAAGGCCCAAACACCCGAGGGTAAAGTAACGTTCCCATTGGTGTACGAACTTTTACTGCCATTTTCAAACAGCTCAGGAAAGTTAGTTGCTATTTTAGCCTGAATGTAGAATGAATGTTCAGTAAATTCTTTATGCTGGATTTCAAGCGACTCTTTCTTACAAGCGGATACGAATGCGAGTAATACGATTAGAGGAAAGGTGATTTTAAATTTCATTGTATGATTAATTTTATTAATACGAAAAATATCAATCAAATAACTTGTAATAAAATAAGATTATTAACATTTGTGAATAGGTGTTTGAACACTCAGGTACACACTATCCTAACTGTCTGAGAGTATATTCAGTAAGTATTCAGCCTATTATGAAATATCTAGTGGAACTTTTTGAGCGACTGGAAACCGGCAAGGGATTGGATAATCATATAGATGCCGGCAGGTAGTGCCACAAAAACAGATGCAACACCTATAAGTTTATTGTCGAATAAAACCATAAAGGCATAAGGTGAAATGGATACAATAGATCCTAATATCATGCCTGCCATAAAAACGCTATAACTACCGGTGTGTGTACTTCTGTAAAATTTTGTTTTTAAAAAGTCATCCAGTGTAAGCTTTGCGTGTTCATTAGCTCTTGAGCGAGCTGCGTCTATCCAATATTTGTAGATAGGATATTCCTCCGGATTATGCCAAGTTTTAAAATCTTCCTCATATAACTCTCGGGTATTATGATGAATCAGAATTTCATAGGCTTCATTGATTTCAATAAACTTGTTTTGAGCATCAGGTTCCTTATATACTGACGGGTGAAATTGCTTTGATTTTTGACGATAAGCTTTTTTAATCTCCAAATCACTGGCGTCGTTGCCAATGTCAAGAACTTTATAGTAATCGGTCAGCATAGGCATTTATTTGCATTAAATATATGTAATTATTAATTATTTAACAATATATAGTTCATTCATTTTATCAACTAAGTTGTAATCAGCGAAAACTCTGTTTAATACTTTTTGTTGGGGTACTATTAAAAGCGTGCAATTCTTAAATTTGCGACCACTTAAATAAACCATGACAAAACTGACCACATCCTTTAGAAATAGACATATAGGACCCAACGATCAAGACACAGTTCAAATGCTCCGCGTTATTGGTGTATCCTCCTTGAATGAACTTATTGACAAGGTTGTTCCTTCAGATATTCGTATTAATGATCTGCCAAACATTCCCGAAGCCTTGAGTGAATATGAGTATCTGAACCTTATTAAATCCATTGCTCAAAAAAATAAACTATATAAAAGCTATATAGGGCAGGGGTACTACAACACAATTACGCCTCCCGTTATACTTCGTAACCTGTTCGAAAATCCGGGATGGTACACCCAATACACGCCTTATCAGGCCGAGATTGCTCAGGGGCGATTGGAGTCTTTATTGAATTTTCAGACCATGGTTTGTGATTTAACCGGACTTGAAATTGCTAACGCGTCGCTTCTTGACGAAGGAACAGCCGCCGCAGAAGCAATGACCTTATTGTATCATGCCCAAAACGGTAAGCGAAAGTCTTTTTTTGTTTCAGCAGCGGTATTTCCTCAAACCATAGAGGTATTGGAAACCAGAGCTAAGCCACTGGAGATTGAACTTATTGTTGGTAATGAATTTGACATTAAACTGACAGATCGTTTCTTCGGCGCCTTACTTCAAAATCCCGACTCGGAAGGTCAGTTACAGGATTATACCGAATGGATAGCAAAGGCACATCAGCAAAATGTTCATGTGGTTTTAGCAACCGACTTATTGGCCCTTGCGCTGATTAAAACCCCAGGAGAGATGCAAGCCGATATTGCAGTAG
>BJGO01000200.1 GCA_014190535.1 Bacteroidota bacterium
ATGTGCCTGCTGATGTATTATTAAATATCCAGATTGCGCCACCATCATCAACATCCTCAGCTGATGCGATTGCAACCTTCCCTGTAACATTGGCAAATGCCGGTTCATACATTGTGTTTGCAAACGGTGTATTATCTCCATCTTCATTTGCTTCTAACCCTGATGCGGTATCTACAGCGTTTAGTCTATATCCTGTTGCCGATGCAAAAGAATCATCTACTTCAGGTAACGTAAGCATTTTAGCTTTCCACGGTTGCACCGATGCTCCAACAGTTGATGTTAAATTGAAAAATGGCCCTGTGCTTTTTGATGATCTCTCATACACCGAAGCCAGCGACTATTTAACAGTACCTGCCTCTAACTACATACTCGAGGTAACACCGGGTAATAACAACAGTGCAGTTTTGGTATCTTACGAAGCGAATGTTTCTGCAATTGCAGGCAGTGCAATTACTGTATTTGCAAGCGGCTTTCTTACACCGGCTGACAACCAAAACGGTGAAGCGTTCGGTTTATGGGTTGCTTTAGCAGATGGCACCACATTCCCATTACCGGTGGTATGTGCTACATGTAATGCTCCAGCAGGACAAAATACTACTGATATTACTCCAACAGCGGCTACCGTGAATTGGAATACGGCTGATTGCACAGAGCGTTACCGCTTACAATATCGTGTTGCGGGAACGACTACATGGATCACTCGTTTTACATCAAACGATAATTTCAAAATTAAGAATCTCGTTCCGGGCACTACATACCAGTACCGTCTGCGTTCTGTATGTTCTTCAAATGGCACGTTCATTTCTCCTTGGTCTTCAACCGGAACATTCACTACTCCAAATAATGGTGCTTCCAATCGTTTAGACGAAGTGGAAAATGCTTCTATCGAATTGTTTCCTAACCCGGCTCAATCACAGTTGAACATTGCTATCAATGCTACTTATGAGAACAACGCGGTAGAAATCTTCAACGCAGTTGGACAAATCGTTTACACCCGCACCAACATTTCAGACAATTTAGTGTCGCTTAATGTTAACGGTTGGCCAAACGGTATGTATATTGTTCGTTACAGCGACAACAATGGTACAATCAACCGTAGCTTCATCAAGAACTAATACATTAATAAATTAATATTATTAAGCCTGCCTCCATCAGAGGCAGGCTTTTTTATTTGATATAGCTTACGTAACATTACTAAATGAACAGATACATAATTCTTTTAATCTTTTGCGTGTTTCAGGTTAGTGCAGGCTTTGCTCAGGATACAATTTCTCTGATGTCATACAATCTGTTAGCATACTACACTGATGCATTGGATTCCACAACCCGTAATCCATACTATCGTGTAATCACAAATAATTATCAGCCGGATATCATCGTTACACAGGAAATAAAAAGTCAGTCCGGTGCGGCCGGTTTCCTGAATAATGTTTTAAAGCCGGTTAATCCGGATTATCAGATTGGCCCCTATTTTCAGGGACCAGATACCAACCGGTCCATATATTTTAAATCATCCAAGTTTAATTGTATAGACAATCTAATTATCAATACGGGATTGCGTGATATTAATCATTTTATACTCATCCACAAGGAGTCCGGTGATACACTACACGTGTTTTCCCTGCATCTTAAAGCCAGCTCGGGTATTGCAAATGAAGCACAACGAAAGAGCGAGATCGATTCGTTGCGTAAGGTTACTGATAACTTTTCTTCTACCGATGCCTATATCGTAGCCGGTGATTTCAACATCTACTCGGCCAATGAACCCGCATACATTCGTTTAAAGGAGGAAAATACAAACGGTACTGGTCATTTCGTTGATCCGCTAACATTAACGGGCAGTTGGAATAACCCGGCATATGCCATACATCACACGCAGTCGCCCCGTGTTCGCTCATTTGGTGGTGGTGTAACGGGTGGTCTTGATGATCGTTTCGATATGATTTTATTCTCACCCTCGATTCAATCGTCCGGAAAGGTTCGTTATGTGCCCAATTCAACGGTTGCAGTGGGTAATGATGGTATGCATTATAACGACTCCATAAACCGACTACCGAATACTGCAGTGAGTAATACGATGGCGGCGGCATTACATTATGCATCGGATCATTTACCTGTTATGGCCAAATTTGTATTTGTAAACGGATGGCCTTCCGGTATTTCTTCGGTAAAGCAAAAATTGAATCTATTCCCGCAACCGGCCAGCCAGGTACTATTTATTGAGGGCGCAACAATTTATGAGGCTTCATACACAGTATCCGACATCAGCGGTCGAATTGTGCAACACGGTCAGTTCGAGAATAATCCATTATCGGTCCGCGACCTGCAGAATGGATTGTACTTACTCACCATAAGGAGTGCGTTGCAAACCTATACGCAATCGTTTATGGTGATTCACTAAGCATTTTTCCGGTGCGCCATTTATAGCTTTGTCCATTCCAGAAATTAATATAATCCTGCTCACGCCGGAGTTCAAGCCAATAACTGCAACGCTCATTGTGCCTTTCCGTAAATACAAATTCAGTCTGAGAGGGTAGATTGGTGTATGTCCAGATTTCGCCGGCTTTAAACTGATAACATTTCTGCGGTGCGCCGAACATGATATATACAAGTCCGGGGTCTGTTTTCCATCCGGCTCTGTAGGTGCTGAACAGTCGGTTACTGAACTCCACACGGTTATAATAAAGTTTAATCGATTGCCGCGCTACACTCATTGAACCACAACGGGCAAGCCAGAAGGAATCCAGCTGTAATTTAAAATCTTGTGCTTTACGCAATTTCTGGTATTCATCATTGCGACTGATATAGCGTAAAGGTTCTATAAGGTCTTCTGCCGTTTCCAGTTCAGGAAAATTACCATCGTGTACCAGAAGCTGGAGACCGATGCTGTCAAATGGTCTTCGAATCTCATAGAATCCGGGGCTATCAAATTGTATTGGATCTGCCGTAGCAAATCGGAATAGGGTGTCACGCTCAACAGGTAATCCTTGATGAGCATTTTGAAAAAATATCGGTGCCGCAGGTGTGCTGTAAAATGAAAACCGCTCAGCAATCAGCGAGTCCGCAGAACTGAAATGTTTGATGAAATAGCTCGATCCGGTATGCAGATATGCAGGGTGTATCACTTCATTACGTTCATTGGTAATATGATAAAAGGCCTGATTGCCGGAGTGTGCTTTATCAAATGGGAGCATTCGCCTGATGTAGATGGACGAATCCGGAGCATATAAACGGACTTGAAACCATCCGTAATCATTTCGATTAATTGGTACGGTGATGGATATTGTTGTGTCCCGTTTCGCATTAAGGGTAAATGTATTGATGAGTCTCTCGCCATGTGGAGGCCATATGAATCGGTCTGCATCGCCGATATCTTTCATAGTCATTGCCGTGAGCGTAAAATATTCCGTTGGCCTTATCAAATTGTTTGCCTTGTGGAATGGCAAATGAATATAGATTCGTGTTGAATCGTTCGTAACGTGCTGTAATGTGAAAACTGCAGGTAAATCAAAGGCCGTGCGGTTAAATCGACTGATCATATTTACACCACCGGCTTTTTCGTAACTCTTGCAAGAGTATAAAAAGCCTAATAAGAGGATGCAAATGATGTGTTTTTTACGTTGCCTCATATTCGATAAGACGTAAAAATAATTCTTACCACACCGAATTGGTGAACATTATTCTCTGATTACCTCATTTACTTTACTTAATTTTATTTTAATAATTCAGTTCCATGATTCGTTTTGTATTTATCACTTGTTTGTTTGCATTCGCTCAGCATACCATCATTTATGCTCAAACGGAACAGCGTTGTCATACAACCGAATTTCGTAAAGCTGAGTTAGAGCGACATCCAGAACTTATACATCAGATTATAGCTGACGAAAAGCAGTTGCAAGAATGGATACAGCATCATCTACCACAATCCGGTCGCAATATCATTACCATACCGGTTGTTGTTCATATTGTTTTTCCTGAGAGTCAGTTATATACTACGGTAACTGCTCACGATGTCGCCAGTCAGATCGATGCACTGAATGAA
>BJGO01000201.1 GCA_014190535.1 Bacteroidota bacterium
TTATAAGCCTCAGGTCCTGAACGCACAATCATTGCCGCAAATGCGACAATACAACAAAGTACAAATAAAAAAGCAGTTTTATAATTATCGATCTTTGAGTGATACATCAATAATAATGGCATAAAAATAAATATAGCCAACATGATAGGGCCAAGTAGTATTCCCCACAAGGAGAAATTTAAATACCATGATGTAATATGATTTATAGTGAATCCCTGTGTGCTGGGAAAACCGAGACTATCAGCATAATATTCATAGGAAGAAAGCGGCCTTTTCTCTTGTATAAATTTTGGAACAAAAGAATAAAGAAGATATTTGAAACTCATAGCTGTATTAACTTGAATGTGATGATGTAAAACGCCATATAGTGAAAAATGGCCTGTAAACATCTCATTGCTATAAAGTATTCCCGACAATGCTTTAATCACTTTGTCTTCTATACTCAGATGGTAATATACTTCAGAGGTATGAGGGTTAGATATTTTAAATGTATCGTTATGATTAACGATGATGTCTTTACCTGCTTTCCAGTATTCAATCAAAACTTGTTTCTTAATATGAATGGTATCCGTATTATTATATAGGATTGTATCGCGGTTCATTTCGTCAGCGACAATCTGATTGCTTTTAGCTGAATTATGATGTGTAATAAAAGTACGATCCACTCGATACCACTCCGCTTCGTTACGTTTTTGTGAAGTCGTAATTAAATCGGTTAAGCCTATTTTTTTACAAACTAATGGAGTTAAACTGCGGAACGGATCGTTTAGAGCTAAAATGCCAATCCATACGAAGAATATTGTAAGAACTAGTATCCTGTGTTTTAAAAGCTCTTTATTATAAACGCCTAACATTAATAAAACAATAGAACCACACAGGAACGCCTCGTGCCTCGATCCAATAAATACCATGTACACATTACATATAGCAAAAACAATCCAATACAAAACTCCAGGATTCTGGTTTTCTTGCTGATTCAGACGGCTGATTAAATATAATACAAGAGGTATTGTAATGGAGAGCATCATAGCCCAACAAGCCAACTGATGAATAGAATAGTATGGAATTCCGGAACTTCTGATATTGAGATAAACTGACTCATTTAATATCAGTGAATAAATAATTACGTCGTAAACAAAGTAGATGGAAATAGCTAAAAATATGAGTGCAACCAGCGAATAAAATAAATCGGATCCTGTATAATGAAAGTTGACTTTTAATTGATAAAGTGAAAAAAAGCGAGCACCATACAATATTAATAATTGAAAAATAATAATAAACAACCCCATCATCCATAAACTTATGAGATAGTGAGAATCTAAATTGACGGGGAACATTTTATCAAAAAGGTAATGATATTGCATTCCTATAAGCTTTCCCAAACCTGTAAGTCGATCAAAAATAAAAAACCAGGCACCTGCAATCGACCAGTAATAAAGTATGAACACAAATGCCGGGAATATAACCAATGGGCATCGGTGCCATATGCTTTTTTGCAAATAGACTATTATGGCAGAAATTATTATTAATGACAGAACAATTGTAAATGTCACGCTAAGGATTTATAATTTGAATTTTGATCAACGACGCTACATTATGTATATCGAGTATAATGCTAAACATAATCAGGAAATTAATTTCGATTTATGTGATAATTGATGGAACCATTTCAGCAGAATAATGTAACCAAACATCCACGTAAGTGAATATACAAGCAAAGCATAATAGATAGAATGATTAATTGATGAAAATGCAGAAAATAAAATCAAGGACAACGCGTTTATGGTTGTTATCATCATAAGAAAGCGGCCCTGATAACCGGAGATATTGGGCAAATGAGACAAGGGTGACACGACAAATGTTACCAAAAAGAGGGGTGATAAAAATATGACATACCAGCCTGCTTCGCGCCATTCCTCGCCAAGTATCCAGGCAAAGCTTGCCGGTGCAATGATATCAATGATTAAAAATAATGGCACACTAAAGATTGATGTGTATCGAACTGATTTATCAAAGATCACAGCGTTACCTTGTCCGGCATTAAAATTCTCACTCATTTTTTGATACAACACCTGAGAGATCGCAGTTCCGATGATGCCCAAAGGTGCCCGTAATACTCTATAAGCCATTGAATAAAGACCGAGTGCCGTTTGACCATAGAATGCATTAATAAGAAAATTGATAATTGAGTTTTGAAGCATGTCGGAGAAAGCATGCAAGCTATTGAATCCTGGAAATCCTTTATAACGTACCATCAGCATTCTCATAGCACCTATATTCCATAGCTTAAAGGCGCGTATTAGTATTTGATAGGTGACTAAAATGATGATTAAGGCCGACATGACCTGACTACCAATATAGCCATACACTAAGCCTGATGATTCATAACCCAAATAATAGAATAAAACAGGTGTTATTGCAAAGGATAAGGCTTGTAACACGCGTAATACCGATACCAATCTGAAATTCTTTTGACGAGTGATATACACGATCATTGCTTGAAAAATTCCACTACTCAGCACACTGAGTGCAACATAAGGTATGTACAGGGCAAGTTCAGGAACCTCAAGCCAAGTAGCCCAATATGCTGATGACAGATAAAAAAAAAGAAAAGAAATGACTGATAGCATAACCGTTAAACAAACACTGACATTGATAAGCTGTAAAGCATCCTCATCACTATCAGGTAGCATAATTGCTAATTCATATCGTAAAGTGGCAATAACAATAATGGTGCTCGCAATACTGAAATAAAGCGTAAAGACACCAAATAGCTCCGTTGAATAAAAGTATGTAAGTAGCGGTGCGGCAAGCACCTGAATAGCCTGGGCTAAGGTGGTACCACTAATTGTTGTTATAATATTTCTGAATAATGCTGATTTAGCCTTATTCTTAAATGATTCTTTAAGTGAATGCGGTATCAACTAGTATAAATTCGTTCTATAATCTCAACCACTTTTAAACCTTCCAACGCATTTGTGGTGGCACTTGACCTTCCATTTAATGTTTCAACAACATTATCAATGATGTAATGATGATTAGCGGCACTACCCTTGTATGCCCCATAATCATTAGGTGGATTAGAGGGTGGAAGTTCTGGCATCGTATAGTCTTTAATATGACAATATTCAACTTTATCCATGTACTGTCCGCCAACTTTTACACTACCCTTTTCTCCAATAATTGTAATACTGCTTTCAAGGTTCTTATCCCAGACCGCAGTTGAATAATTAAATGTACCTATTCCGCCACTATTAAATTCAAAATTCACAAAACCTGAGTCATCTGAAAATTCGGTATTATGCTGATGTGTGTAGTTACTGAATCGTGACTGAATATTTTTAATATCTCCGAATAGCCAGTACATGATATCTATAAAATGACTGAACTGGGTAAATAATGGCCCTCCATCCAATGCTTTATTTCCTTTCCACGTTCCATTTTTATAGTATCGTTCATCGCGATTCCAGTAGCAATTTATCTGAACCAGAAATATATTCCCGAGCAATTTCTGATCAATCAAGGATTTAAGCCAGGCTGTAGGTGGACTGTATCTGTTTTGCATAACACAAAATACCTGGCGTGAAGCCTGTAAAGATTTATAAATAACCTGTTCGCATTCTGCCTTGGTAAGTCCCATCGGTTTCTCACAAACGACGTGAGCTCCATAATCTAATGCGGCCAAACTATGATAGGCGTGAAGTCCGTTTGGTGTACAAACATTAAGCACATCAATACCTTTAACATCCCGAAGCATTGCTTCAATACTGTTGTAATAAGGTATGCCGTGTAGTTCAGCTACACTGTTTTTTTGGCTTTCGTCTATATCTGCAACAGCAATCAATTCAGCCTGATTATTGCGTTTAATCATTTCGGCATGTCGCTTACCTATGTGTCCGAATCCAACTACAGCAAAGCGAATTTTTTTTGTACTCATTAGAAATCCTGGTAATTATTAAAGAGATTGGTACGTATGCCAAAACTAATAAAATTGCTTACAACTTCACCGCTTAATATATTATTGGCTAAA
>BJGO01000202.1 GCA_014190535.1 Bacteroidota bacterium
ACTGATAGATACCTGTGTTGCTGTATAACCACATATATTCCAATGCACCTTCTCCACCTGTTGGAGCATTTGCACCGAAAGTAACGGTACCGGCAGGTACACATCCGCAGAACGTTTGATCCTGTCCGATGTTACCACCGTTTGTTACGTTACAACAAGTTTTAACCGTTACCGCTTTTGATGCTGATCCCTTACAGGTTAGATTCGTAACAGTTACACTGTATGTGCCTGTTGTTGTTACTGAAATGGATGATGTTGTTGCTCCTGTGCTCCAAGCATATAAACTACCCGCACTACCACCGGTTGCAGTTAATACCGCGGGGCCGGATGAGAAGCAATGTGTGCTTGGGCCATCAATACCAATAGTTGGGTTGGTACAAGGCTCAGAACAATTAGATACTACAGCATTAGCTGATGCAGTACATCCATTGGCATCTGTAACCGTAACGGAGAAATTTCCGGCGTTACAGATATTGTTAATTGAAGCTGTTGTAGCTCCGGTATTCCATAAATAAGTAAAAGGTGCTGTGCCACCGCTGGTTACACTTGCTGTAACGCTGGCTGAACAGCTGTTTAATAAAAGACAGTTGCTATTTGCGGCAATTGACACCACAATTGCCGGAGGATTGGCAAGCGTGAACGTTTTGGTAGCCTGACAGCCTCTGTTATCCTTAACGGTTACCGTATACGTACCGGCACATAGATTCATAATGTTATTTTTAGTAGTACCGTTGCTCCAGGTATATTGATAAGGAGCAGTACCACCGCTTACTGAAAGCGTGATTTTACCTGTACACTGATTGTTACAAGTAATATTGTTGATTGTTTGATTAATGCTGATTTGTGTGTTCTGCGTTACCGATCCGCTGGTTATACGTTTACAACCTTTAGAGTCTGTTACAGTAACCTGATAAACACCAGGGCAAAGGTTTGATATTGTAGGAACGTTACCGGGAATTGATCCGTTAGGACCGCTCCACTGGTAAGTGTATCCGGGAGTTCCTCCGGAAACAGTAACCGTTGCCTGACCGTTACACTGATTGAAACATGCTACAGGGCAATTCAAAAAAGCAACCAACACCGGTGGGTTGATTAATACGAATTGCTTTGTTCCGGTAATGCCGTTAGCCGATGTTACGGTTACCGTGTAGGTGCCCGCAGCAATGTTAACGTTGTTTTTGGTGGTCCTTCCGTTGCTCCATAAATAGGTGTAAGGGGCGGTACCGCCACTAACACTGGTTACGATGCTACCTGTATTTGAATTGTTACAGGCCGGATGCGTTAACGTACCGTTGATCGTTAACGTGTTTAGGAAATTGGCACTTTTCAACGTTTCATTCAGGTTGTTGATTCCCTGAATGAACTTGTTGCCGAACACGTTTTGCTTTTCAGCCGGTTCGGCAGTGCCCGTCGACGTGAGATTGGAGGCGCTAATGTCGAATGCCACCAACCTCGTTGTACAGACCAAAGTCAGCAGAATAACTGCCAGGAGTTTGGTGTAACGAGTAATTGTTTGGTTCATAAAAAAATGGATTTATTGGTTAAATAATTAAGGTTTATCAATTTTTTTTGAGTCGCCAAATATATTTTGCGTGTTCGCCCACAGATTTATTATTCGACGAGTTGTCATATTTATTCGATGAAATTGTTTTTTTTAGCTTTAAGTGTCTTTTTTGTTAACATTTAATTCATATTTGGTTCTTCATAAAATCATTCACGGGGCCTAATTCACCATTATATTGGAATTTTTATGCAATTGTGGGGATAACTGACCCTAATGCGATAGCACAAGACAAGTTAGTTATCGTTAATATGGCGAACCGTATCAACATACAGGCTATTTATGAATCAACTAACAAAAACAGAGAAAAACTTCCTGAAAGGGCCACAGAGCCGAAGGAGAGAGTTATGGTTTAGTATTAGGGTACTCCTTGAATTTATTAACGGATTCAGAAAATTGCACTTTATAGGGCCCTGTATTGCGGTATTTGGCTCGGCCCGCTTCGACGAACATCACGAGTACTATAAGAAAGCGCGCTCCCTGAGTACACGTATTGCCAATCTCGGTTTTGCCGTTATGACCGGAGGAGGCCCCGGCATTATGGAGGCCGCTAATCGGGGGGCCAAGGATGTTGGAGGGCGGTCTGTGGGCTGCAATATTATTCTGCCCTTCGAGCAAAAACCTAATCCCTATCTGGACTGTGAAGTTGATTTTAAATACTTTTTTGTCAGAAAGGTATTGATGTTCAAGTATAGTTATGGGTTTGTAGTTCTGCCCGGCGGTATGGGCACCTGCGATGAACTCTTTGAAGCACTTACGCTCATTCAAACTAAAAAGATATCCGATTTCCCAGTTGTATTATTTGGTAAAGATTACTGGGGAAGCCTCAATGATATGATTAATAAAATGGCCGAGGCCAAGACAATAAATGAAGAAGATCTGGAGCTCTTCCTCTTTACCGATGACGAGGAAGAGGCTGTTGAGCACATACGTAAGTATGCAATGCGTGAGCTGGAAGAAGCCCACGAGGCACGCAAGACTTTCAGCCCGTTGAAATGGCTGGGTGAACGAAAATTCTTTTAGTCATTCATTTATTCTTCAGCCCTTAAGTTTGCGACTCGTTTTCATACTATGTCACAAACAAAAATTCAGCGTGCCTTAATATCGGTTTACCATAAAGACGGCCTTGAGCCACTCATAAAATATCTTCATCAAAACAAGGTTATCATTTACTCCACAGGAGGAACCCAGCAGTTCATTGAATCGCTGCAAATACCGGTGGAACGTATCGAGGCCCTGACCGGTTACCCTTCGATACTGGACGGTCGCGTCAAGACCTTGCATCCCAAAGTGTTTGGCGGCATACTGGGGCGAAAAGATCGTGAGGATGATGTTCGGACACTTGAAGAATTGGGTATTCCATTTTTTGACTTAATTATAGTTGACCTATATCCGTTTGAAGACACTGTGGCATCTACCTCAGATGAGGGAGCGATTATTGAAAAAATTGATATTGGCGGGGTCTCCCTGATCCGAGCCGCGGCAAAGAACTATAAACACACTCTAATCTGTTGTGCACGAGCCGATTATGCCGATCTACTTCAATTACTGGAAGCCCAGCAATGTCAATCTGATCTGGCTAGCAGAAAACAATATGCCACAAAGGCCTTTGCGCTTACCTCACACTATGACTCCCGCATTTGGCAATATTTTAATTCAGGACAGGACGAATCGGTATTGAGATTGAGCATGAATGAGGTAACGCCTTTGCGGTATGGCGAGAATCCCCATCAAAAAGGAGCTTTTTTTGGACGAATTCAGGATGTAATTACTCAACTAAACGGCAAGGAGCTTTCATATAATAATATTCTGGACATAGATGCCTCGATTAATCTAATGAATGAATTTGAGGAGCAGACCATTGCCATCATTAAACATACCAACGCCTGTGGAGTGGCACAGGATCCGAATCAGGTCGATTGCTGGAAAAAGGCACTGGCCGGCGATCCGGTATCTGCCTTCGGTGGCATCATCATCAGTAATCGTCCGCTCGACCTTGATACAGCCAAATTAATTGATGACATATTCTTTGAGGTTATCATTGCTCCGGCATATCATCGGGATGCTTTGGAAATCCTGAAGCGTAAAAAGAACCGAATTATACTTGAATGTACCCCAAAGAAGCCGTATAACAAATCGGTGCGAAGTGCCTTAAACGGTTTTCTGGTTCAGGACGCTGACCTGGCTATTTCAACTAGGGATCAACTTACATGCGTGACCATCAAACAACCAAGCGACAAAGAGCGCGACGAATTTCTTTTCGCCGAAAAGATCTGCAAACACCTAAAATCGAATACCATAGTGCTGACCAAGGGAAAACAATTGCTGGGCATGGGCTGTGGGCAAACATCGCGGGTTGATGCGCTCAAGCAGGCCATCAGCAAAGCGCACTCGTTTGGGTTTGACCTGCAGGGTGCTACTATGGCGAGTGATGCATTCTTT
>BJGO01000203.1 GCA_014190535.1 Bacteroidota bacterium
TAAGGCAATAAATTAAATTCATTGACAAGGTAAAGAAATTCAGCATACAGAGCAGTGCCGGTTGGATCAGCCATGCATAAAATTAATTTTAGGTTAATTTAAACTTCTAAATACATACGAAGTCTACTTTGAATAGAGGAAAAGCACTAACTTTAACTAAGGTTTATTTAAATGAAACACGTTTTTATTACGCTACTCTTAATTATCTCGCTATCCTGGTTGCAATTTTCATGTAAAAAAGAGCCCATTGTTCGCGAGATTCATGGCGATACCATCATCACAGGTAATACAATACCTAACTACACAGGTGTTCCAACGCTTACCATAACACTTTACGTTAATAAACTTTATATCGATCTTTTGGGCAGGCAAGCCACACAGAACGAATTAACGAATAATGTCAATCAGCTGATCCAGGCAAATTTATCATCAGCAGCACGTTCAGTACTTGTTGAGAATTTATTTACCGACTCCCTCTTTTACCGGAGAATGTTTGAGACCACCTCAGATGATTTCATCAACGGAACAGGTATTGCCGCCATAGAAAGTCAAATTGATTTTTTTAATTATCTCGCTTACTTCGACTCACTAAACGGCAATCCCCTGAGTTCTATTTATTACGATTTTGAAAATGATAAAATGTATCAGCTTATGTCATCTGCCTATGATTTACAAAATGGCAGTATAGACATCAATACGTTCTATTTTCGATTTCTAAATAACTACTTCTATGATCAGGTGAATATGGGTACAGAAAATTTTGTGAAAGGCTCATTTGATGATTTATTCCGACGTCCGCCTGTTACCGAGGAGCTGGATGCCGCAATTAAAATGGTAGATAACGTATCCTCTACGTTGTTTCTGCAGAGTGGAAGTAATAAAGGAGACTATATGAATATTGTGACCCATACCGATGCTTTTTATGAAGGTATTACCCGCAGATATTATCAGCAATTTTTACTTCGGCAGGCTACATCTCAGGAAATTTCAACCGGTATCAGCATTATTAAACCCAGCGGTGATTACAAGGCTTTACAAAAACAATTACTAATCAGTACAGAATATGCAGGATTCTAAACCAACAATAATACTGCTGCTTCTCTTGTGCTCGTTGTTTGGCGCATGTAAGCGCGATATTTTTGAAAAACGGATTTATGATAATGTTATCTATGAAGTCAATCCGGTTACGCTCTATCTAAACAATGCACAAAAGACGAAGCAAAAAACATCGCTTCAATATATTTCAATACTGTACACCAACCTATATAATCAAACCATCCCTTCTCAAAAGTTGAATGAATTGAGTGAAGTTTTTTTAAGTATCGGCGACAAAGGCATAGCCAACTCTTTAACACTGAATCGATTTCTGTCGCAGAGTGACGTTCAAATACCGAGTAATCAGCAAATGCGTGATGATATTCCTATGTTTGTATCTAATACCTATCTCAAATTCTACCTACGTAATCCAACGCCTTACGAATCCTATCAGTTGAATAAAATGATTTCAGATGATCCCGATATCACTCCGGAAATGATTTATGCCGCTTTTGCATTAAGTAACGAATACAACTTTTATTAGTATGCCTACAAAACGAAACAGCAGAAGACGATTTATACGCAATGCCGGCCTTGCCACGGCAGGTGCATTTATAGCTCCATATATTCTACCCAGTGGCAGACTGTTTGCACAATCCGGAACCCGTCTTGTAAATCACGTGGTATTTGTACTTTTTGCCGGAGGCATCAGACAACAGGAATCCGTAGAACAGGGCTACCTTGCTGATCAGAACATACCTTACACCGGCAACCTTATGGAAAATATGCTTAATGGTGCACCACCGCCGAGCAGTTCTTTACTTTATAATCGCTGGCAACCCATACTCAATCAACCCCTGGTCGCTCAGGGCACCTTATTTCGTGAGATGCGATATACAAGTGGTCCAACAGGACACTACAATGGACATACCGCCGCAATTACCGGTAACTATACCAATAATGGCGTTGATTTGAATATTAATCCTGACTTTCCTACCTTATTTGAATATTACCGTAAGCACAATAGCCCTGAAAAAAGTGCAATCAATGCCTGGTGGTTGAGTGAAGGTCTTGGACCCTACCCTGCATTGAATTTCAGCAGACACGGTATGTATGGACCCCAATACGGAGCTAATTATTTCCGCCCTGCAAGCACATTTGGATACGTAGGACTAAATCACCTTGCTGATGGTGTAGACTTTCAGCCGGACGATGTCGAAAAAATCAGGGTTATCAAAAACTATCTGGACGCAAATTTCAATCTTACGGCATCAGACTTACCGGGCATTATAAATAATACTGCCGACCGTGATCAGATCGAAGCTTTTATTAAACAAACCTTACAGCAATCACAGCTAAACAATATACCATTCCCTATGCCTCCGGGAACCGGTTCGGGTGAGATCAACGGTGATCTTTATAACATTGCGTATGCATGGCAGGTGCTGAATCAGCTTACACCGGAACTGGTTGTTATTAATACATTTAACTCCGATACATGCCACAGCAACTTTACCGGTTATTGTCAGAATCTCCATAAAGCTGACTACGGCGTTGGCTGGCTTTGGAACAAAATACAATCGCATCCGATACTGGCGAATGATACGATAATGATATGTATGCCGGATCACGGACGAAATGCTGAGCCCAACAATATTTATGATAATAATGGGCTAAGAGCCTATGATCATACTAGTGATGAGAACTCTCGCCGTGTATTTTCGCTCATAGTTGGTCCACCAAACAAGGTCAAACAAAATCAGGTCTTGGGAAGCATCAGCAATCCGGTTGGTGAAACCATTGATATTGTACCTACCATTGCTCACATCCTAGGATTCAACGAGGCTATACCATCCGGCTTGTTGCCCGGCTCACCTTTATTAGAAGCCTTTGTATAATTGATGAAACGACTCCTGATATTCTTTTTGGTGATTGTTTGCACATCGTGCGTTAAGGAACAGATTATCCGTGATAATGAGCCACTGCCGTTCAATCCTTTTGATACACTCACGTACGATGATAATCAGGTTGCCCCTATTTTACCAGACTCAAATTCATTCCTGGGGATTCATCAGTATATCCTTTCAGTAAAATGTTCTCAGCCCGCCTGTCACGATGGCACATTTGAGCCAGACTTCAGAACGGTAACTAGTGCCTATAACACGCTGGTATATGCGAATGTATTCAAAAATAGCGCTGATAGCTTGTACACCTTTCGTGTAATTCCTTACGATACCGCTTATTCGTGGCTTCATGAACGCATCACCACCAATGATGCCATACTGGGTCGCATGCCCCTATATGATTCGCTACCTAAAAGGCAAATACAACAAATCAATAACTGGATATTGCATGGCGCGAAAGATATATTCGGTAATGTACCTCAACAAAGTAATCCTCAACCATCTTTTTTCGGCCTGGTTGCCTATGTAACAACTACAAACTACCGGGTTGACACCATACGAGGTAATTCTCCGGTTAATCCGTTTTTGGTGCCGGCAAATGCTGAGGTTGATATCTGGTTCGGTGTTTTTGATGACATCACCCTACCGCCGTTACTCGGAGTACGAAAAATAAAATTAAGTAAAACATTAACCGAATTCAGTTCTGCGCCGGCATTAGACTTAATTACTGAGTTTACGCCATTTTATGCGCCGGCATTTAACAATATACCTGCTCCCTACTTTTTACATTATAAGGTAAATACAGCCAACTATAATCCCGGTGACCTGGTATTTATGCGTGTTTATGTTCAGGATGGACAAAATGCCTCAACTACTGAGATTCCATCCACATATTCCCCCTCATATTTACAAACCTATTTTTCATTTATCGTACAATGAGATTTGTAATTCCGGCTTGCCTGATTCTTCTTATTGCCTGTAATAAAAAGGAAAATACTCCTGATGCTAATCCACCACTC
>BJGO01000204.1 GCA_014190535.1 Bacteroidota bacterium
GATGTGTTCTAGCAGTCCTAAGTGCATCGCGGCTGGAAAAAAACGCATGGGGTCTGGTATATGGAGAGTAACGATGAGGAGCGCCTGATGTATAAAGCCTTACAATTTGGTAAAACAACTTACGGATACAGTACCAAGGTTTTGGATACGGCATTACAGCGTATTGCGATGTGTGCAAATATTTTCTTTGCTGTTCCCGGTCCTAAAATGATTTGGCAATTTGGTGAACTGGGTTACGATTACAGCATCGAATATGGTGGGGCTAACATTTCGCCCAAACCTATACGCTGGGATTATTACAGCGACTGGAAACGATTCAGGCTATATCGAACCTACTGCGAATTGATGAACTTAAGACGTCAGTACAGCGCGTTCTCTACTACAAATTTCAATATACAGGTAGGTGGATTACTCAAGCGTGTTACGCTGTTGGATAACTTCATGAATGTAGTAGCGCTCTCGCATATGGATGTTGTATCGGGCACTTATCCCGTTACATTCCCCAATACGGGCACTTGGTACGAGTTTTACAGCGGCGAGCAGATAGCTGTCACCAACACATCCACCACAATTACATTTAAGCCGGGAGATTACAGGTTATACACCACACAGCCCCTGCCTCTGCCAGATCTCGGAACACCACTAACCTACGACGAAACAGACAAGGAGCCTATAAATACAATTGAAGTATTTCCCAATCCTGCCGAACATCAGGCAACGATACGTTTTCAGGTATCTGTGAAAACCGATGTGCAGATCCATCTTTATGACCTTAACGGACGCTTTATCCGTTCGCTGTTCCAGCAAAACGACACGCCTCCCGGGGTATATTCCACATCCACTGAGGCACTCAATCTTACTCAAGGAATCTACTTGATTGAAATGCAAAGCGGTGGCACCTTACAGTCAACCAGACTTGTGGTGCATTGAGATGGTATGTGCCATTCATTTTGTTGTATGCGCTTACCTCGGTAGCTCATGCACAGCATACGGTTACAACTCATTCACACAAACCGATATACACGCAAGGGCTACACCTGGAATACCGTGATACGCTCATCTACGTTACGGTACCGGATGGAGAGCACATCGAAGGGTATCGCCTGATGAATTCACTTGGACATATCATATTTCAAGTGCGTGGAGTTTCCAACCATATGGCACTTTTTGCCTTGCCCGATGTGCCCGCCGAACACTATCTGATGATGATCGATTGTGGCCACGCATTTTATTGCCGCAGGATATTTCGCCGTTCAGATAGATGATATCCACACTGCACTTCGGCTTAATCCAAAAGGCATACTGTTTTGATTAATTTTAGCCGATAAAACATTTAAATAACTCAATGAGAACGAAAATTGTAGCGGGCAACTGGAAGATGAACAAAAATCTGAAAGAAGGTATTGATTTCATCAAGGAAACCGTTCATCAAATCATAACGGCCGATTTAACCGGGGCCGAGGTCATCTTTGCTACACCATTTATACATCTTCGTAAGGGGGTAAAGGAAGTTAAAAAATTAAATTTCTGTGCCATAGCCGCTCAAAATTGCCATTGGGAAAACAGTGGCGCCTATACCGGTGAGATTGCCGCATCGATGATTGCCTCAACGGGAGCTACACATTGTATTGTGGGCCATAGTGAGCGCAGGCAATATTTTAATGAGAACAGCGAACAGCTATCCAAAAAAATAAATCAATGTCTTGAACAGGAGCTCACGCCTATCTATTGCGTAGGTGAGACCCTCGATATCCGCGAAGCACACCGACACTATACCCATATCGAATTGCAGATCGTTGAAGGCTTGTTTCATCTTAGCGAAGAACAAATACAACAGGTAGTGGTGGCCTATGAACCTGTTTGGGCCATAGGTACCGGAGTAAATGCCTCTCCACAACAAGCACAGGAAATACACGCTTTCATTCGTAAGGCACTGGAACATCAGTATAACGCAGACATAGCCGGACGCATTCGTATTTTATACGGAGGCAGTGTGAAGCCTAATAATGCCGCCGAATTATTTTCACAGCCCGATGTAGATGGTGGACTGATTGGTGGGGCATCCTTGCAGGTCGATGACTTTATGTCCATTATCAGAGCCGCGCAATAATTTCCATTTCAAACGTTAAAAAATCACATCAATGACCTCTGCACTGAACTATACGTTACTTAAATTACATACAGCTAATCCCGAAACTCAGGAGATTTTGATTGCATTACTATCCGACATTGGCTTTGACGGTTTTTTGCAGGAAGATGATTTTATTACGGCCTATATGAGTGAGGAACAGTTCAGAAATACGATTTCAGAAAATACACTGGATGAGCTATTGCACCCGTTTAATATCAAACTCGATATCAGTTCGATGGCTGACAAAAACTGGAACGAATTGTGGGAGAAATCATTTTCTCCGGTGCTTGTAGATGATCAGGTGATCATCAGAGCTGACTTTCATAAACCTCCTGCTGGTATAAAACACGATATTATCATCAATCCCCGAATGGCATTTGGTACGGGTCATCACGACACTACATATATGATGGTGAAATACATGCTCGGCATTCACTTTAATGATACCGAGGTGCTTGACTTTGGTTGTGGTACCGGTATTTTATCGATACTGGCGAGCAGGCTGGATGCCAGACATATCGTTGCTATAGACCACGATGTTAATGCCTGCCTGAATACGCAGGATAACCTCACTCAAAATCTGATTATAAACTGCACAGTGAAACACGGCGAGTTGGAGGTCGCTTCCGGTCAGCAATACAATGTGATTCTTGCCAACATCAACCGTAATGTGATCTTAGCTAACATGGCCAGTTTATATAATTTGTTACTGCCTAATGGTTGCATCCTGATCAGTGGTATTCTTAAAACTGATGCCGAACTGATTATTAAAGCGGCTACTGAGTTAGGGTGGGTAATGACCGGTACCTTGCAAACCGACCAATGGGTAGCTCTTTGTTACAAAAAAATAAACAGTTAAAAATATACATGCGTCTTTCTTTTTTATTGATTATTCTGCTTAGCGCACTGACTGCCAGCGCACAGCAGATACCTGCATTTGAAACGAATGCTGAAAATTATATTAAACAGGTTTCAAAATTATTAGATGATACCAAGCGGGATGATTTGAAAAAATTATCGGATGACTTTGGGGTAACATTCTTACAATATAACAGCACGTACCAGCAACAGATCATAGCAATTTCCAATACCATGCGCGATCGAAAAATGCTCCTGGTACCATACTTCATCAAGTTCTTTCAGGCGGTAAATGATTATCATACGTCTAAACTGCCACCCGGAATACTCGAACAATGGCTTGAAATAGTTCCCCAGATTATTGTTAATCAGAAACCCGGCAATAACAAACAGTTTGAACAATACATCGATTTCAGTATCGATTTATTTACACAAAATGCATTAAACAGTATTGCATCTAAAACGTGGAAATGTACTTCAGCGGATTACGATTTACTGTATGAAAAACAATTGCCGTCTGTATCATTTGCCGCTACCGACTTGTTTGCATTTCTGCCCGGCGATACCATCACGATTAAAAATACATCGGGTCGTTATTTCCCATTTGAAGGACGTTGGGAAGGTTCAAAAGGCGAAGTGAGCTTCGAGCGGGGAGGTCTTGAGCCTGATAATGTATTTGTTAGCTTTAAGAATTATACACTTGACTGTACTAAATCGGAATACACGATTGACAGTGTAATGCTTACCTATGTGCCATATATCAAGAACAAGCTGGTTGGAAAATTTACCGATAAACTGATTACCAATAATGTGCCTGAAACCTCAACCTATCCGCGATTTCAGTCTTATCAGCGTTTTGTGAACCTCGATAATCTGGCAAGTAATGTTAAA
>BJGO01000205.1 GCA_014190535.1 Bacteroidota bacterium
GATTCATCGTAAACAATACGGCTTTCGCTTACTGGGTATCATCAATCTTACCCTGGTGAACTATGCGCACTTCTACGTGGAACATATTCGCGGGCATCACAAATATGTGGGTACGCTCCGAGACCCTGCCACAGCAAGATATGGCGAAACGTATTATCATTTTTTATTACGTACCATACCCGGTCAATACCGGAGCGCGTGGCAACTGGAACGTGAACGGCTATCCAAACAAACTAAACCCTTTTGGTCAATAAACAATTTTATTCTGCGCGCCACACTGGTGCAACTGCTCATCATTCTTGCACTTGGCTTATTATCGCTGCAAGTGATGATTGGCTATCTGGCCTGTTCCTTAATGGCGATCATCCTGCTTGAGTATGTCAATTATATCGAACATTATGGCTTAGTGCGCGAAACCGGGCAACGCGTTCGTGCCGTTCACAGCTGGCAATCGGACCTCACCTTCAGCCGCTATAATCTGATCGAGTTATCGAGGCATGCCGATCATCACAACTATGCTTCCAAGCCATACCATACGCTTATCTCTTATGATGAGAGTCCGGTTTTACCCTATGGATATTTCGGTTGTTTTTACTACGTACTCATTCCGCCGCTATGGTTCCGTTTGATTCACCCGCGCATACCCGATGCCAGCCAACCGGTTCATGCCTAATCTGATTACAGAAGAACTTGCCTTTGAACGTTTACTCGCCGGCGGCGTGGTTGCTGTACCCACCGAAACGGTTTATGGCTTGGCCTGCCTGGCCGAGTCTGCTGATGCCGTAGCACGCGTATTTAAAATCAAAAACCGCCCTTCAGACAATCCACTCATCTGTCACTTCCATTCCGTGTCGCAGATATCTGCCTATGTGCAACCCCTCAGCGAAACAGAGAAGATCCTCTTTGATCATTTTTCTCCGGGACCACTGAGCCTCCTGCTTCGGCTGAACGAGAACAGCCCACTCTACCCCGCTACACGATCAGGGCGCACCGTTGTTGTGCGTATTCCGGCACACCCGGTTTTTCTATCGCTCTTAAAAAAAATAAACAAGCCTATTGCGGCACCTTCGGCAAATACCTCAGGAAGGTACAGCGCTGTGAATACCCAAATGGTGCTCGAAGATGTCGGCGCCCTGACCGATGGCATACTCGAGGGAGGCGAATGTGTGAACGGGATAGAATCCACCATTGTTGAGGTGAGCGACAAGCAGGTCACCATTCTGCGCCCCGGTGTCATAGGGCCTGATGATCTGCAGGATGTACTGCAATCTAATGAAATAGATGTGCCGGTGCGGTATGGAACCACAGAACAAACAACACCCGGCACAAAATATAAACATTACGCGCCCAAGACCAAGATCAGGGAAATTACTTCGCCGGATCAATTCTCATCCGATAAACGAGTGGTATTTATTTCAACCGATGAATATACAAGTCGAATACAAAATGTCCACACGCTTTCATTGGGATCACTGCAATATCCCCGACAGATTGCATCAGCATTGTACCAAACCATGTTCAAGCTGGATCAACTGCATGCCGATGAAGCCCTCATTTTTCTTCCTGAAATTAATAATAAACACTGGCAAATCACCATACGCAACCGGCTGAACAAAATGCTCAGCTCATCCTGAGTCGCATAACAACATTAACTTTCGCAACATGAAAAACATCCCCCTGTTACTATCTGTTTTGTTTATGATCAACAGCTCCTGCAACACACAGCGCCAGCACGCTCAAGATGATATGAATACGACTTTCGATTCACTCACCACACAATTGGTTCACGATTTTATGACGCTGAATCCGACCTGGGCATTGAGCATTGGCCTGCATACCAATGACAGTACGCTCGAAGTGCTCACTCCCGAGCTTCGTAAGGATAAACTGAGTCGTTATAGCACCTGGGCAGACTCCTTACAGTCATTCCCTGACGATAAGCTGAGCATGAGTAACCGTATGGACAAAAGTATGCTACTCAACTATTTCAACTACTTTAAATGGCAAAGCGAAATCTTTAAGAGTCACACGTGGAATCCTGCGGAATATAATATTGGCGAAGGCTTCGATCTGGTCATAAATAATCCCGACGCAACACTTAATCAAAAACTGGATGATGTGCTGGCCCGTCTGTACCGAGTGCCGGCCTACTTTGACAATGCAAAAAAACAGCTCGTAAATCCAACACCCGAACATACCCAACTGGCCATTACGCAGAACGAGGGAAGTAAATATATTTTTCAAAAGATACTCCCGGATTCCATAGCTAAAGCTGATATCTCCGATATCCATAAAAAGAAATTACAGGATGCCATACAATCAGCCCTAACGGAAATAGATTCGTACATCGCGCATCTGAAACAATTGCAACAAAGTGCTCAATGCACCAGAAATTTCCGTATTGGCAAAACCTTATTTGAACAAAAATTTGCTTTTGATATTCAGTCATCTTATTCGGCAGAAGAAATCTATAACATTGCACTAAAACGTAAGTCCGAAATTCTGGATACCATGTACACGCTGGCCAAAGGATTGTGGCCAAAGTATTTTACGGGGTCCATGCCTTCCGACACACTCACTACAATCAGGGCATTGACCGATCGCTTGTCTGATGCGCACCCACATCGCGACTCCCTGCTTCAGACGATCGAGAAACAAATTCCTCAGCTCGAACAGTTTATTCATGAAAAGCAACTGCTTTATCTGGACCCAAAAAAACCACTTGTCGTGCGCAAAACACCGCCCTATATGGACGGTGGTGGTGCCGGGGCCAGTATCAACGATCCGGGACCTTTCAATAAAAATGGTAAAACATATTACAATGTGTCGTTGCTGGATAAGTACGACGAACAGCAGGCAATCAGCTACCTGCGCGAGTATAATGATTATATCCTGCAGATACTGAATATCCACGAAGCTATACCCGGTCACTATACCCAACTGGTTTATGCCAATCAATCCCCCTCGCTTGTTAAAAGTATATTTGGTAATGGCGCAATGATAGAGGGCTGGGCTGTATACGGGGAACGCATGATGCTTGAGGAAGGATACGGACAAAACGCTCCCGAACTATGGCTGATGTACTACAAATGGCATCTGCGCTCTGTGATAAATACCCTGCTCGATTACTCCATACAATGCCTCGGCATGAGTGAGGCGGAAGCCAAACGACTTATGACTCGTGAGGGTTTTCAGCAGGAGGCCGAAGCCGCCGGCAAATGGAAACGGGCTACCCTTTCTCAGGTGCAACTCTGTTCTTACTTTACCGGATACACAGAAATTTATGCGCTTCGTGAAAAATTGAAAGCCAAGCAAGGCAAAGCCTTCTCCCTGAAAGCGTTTCATGAAGAATTTTTAAGTTATGGGTCGGCGCCGGTTCCGCGAATAGCCGAGGCCATGTGGAATAAATAATGTGTTCGGGATATACGGACTAACCTACATTCATTGGTTTTAAGTACTCATTAACCTAAGCCCTCTTTAGGGTAGTTAAATTGTAGATTAAATTTTTCATAGCCTGATGCTGTCCCAACCTGCCTTTTCCAAAGCAGGCGTGATAAACTTGGTGCAAATATCTCTTTCTGATAGTGTCTTTTTATACATTCTTTAGTTCTCAAAGTATAGCTTACCAAAATACATATTTATTGTAGGTACTATCCAAACGTTTTTCCTTTAATTGTATGTCCTGATGTCGTAACATAGATCTTAAATTGCGTATGATTCACATTATTGTATTTCCTATTATACACTACGAAAATATTGGTTTCAACCGACTCCACCTAAG
>BJGO01000206.1 GCA_014190535.1 Bacteroidota bacterium
GCAAGCGCTCTAGCCAGCTGAGCTAATGCCCCGTTATTTGAGGCACGCAAAATATAACATCGTAGTGACAATCGGAAACATGTTTTTTTCTTATTTGATACGGCGGTCCGTCATAAATGCCAGTATGTGATCTGCCGCCCGCACCGAAGCCCCCGCACCGCCCAGGCCCTGTTTCAGTTCGCCATAGGCTTTCAGCATGGTTTCGCGATAGGGCCCTCGTTCTGTAAGTTGTTGTAGTTCTTCACTCAGGCGACTTACTTCAAAGTCGTCCTGTATCAATTCTTTAATAACCGGGCTGTTGGCAATGAGGTTAACCAGCGATATGTATGGCACACGAATTACTCTTTTGGCTACTTGGTAGGTTAGCGCAGAGGTTTTATAACAGCATACCTGTGGCACATTAAACAGTGCGGTTTCCAGGGTGGCCGTTCCGGACGTAACCAGGGCGGCACTACTGCAGGATAGAAGTTCATACGTCTTATTACAAAGCACTTCAACTCCGCTGTGATTCATATCGTTAATGGATGATAGCGTATGATCGAGAGCCGCAATCACGAAGCGGTATTGTGGAAATCGGGCGACCACATCCAGCATAACAGGCAGGCATTGAGTTATCTCCTGTTTGCGGCTTCCGGGAAGGAGGGCAACAACGGGTCGAGTATCTTTTTGTAATGAGCCGGTAACGGCCTCATCATATACATGCTGTTCTATGGCATCGGGTACCGGATTACCTACGTATAGTGCCTTATATCCGAAATGTTTATAGAAGTCCTGCTCAAATGGTAAAATGCAAAGCATCAGATCCACATTTCTGCGAATGATGTTGGCCCGTGAGGAGCGCCAGGCCCATAGTTTGGGTGATATATAGTAGATACAGGGTATACCGTGTTTTTTAGCGTAATGACTCAACTGAAGATTAAATCCCGGGTAATCGACCAGGATGATGGCATCGGGTTTACATTTTACGATATCTTTTTTTACATCACGAAGCATATTGCGTATGCTGAATAAATTCCGCAATACCTCTGCCAGTCCCATACAGTTCATCCTCCGTATATGCAGGAAGCAGTCCAGTACCTGAAATATCATGTGGTCGCCGCCAACCCCACGAAAGCGAACCGCATGATCAGCTCCCCGGAGGGCTTTCATCAAATTGGCCGCATGCACATCGCCGGATACTTCACCTGCAACAATATAAAAGGTCATCAACGAATGAGTTTCAGGTAGATGATAAAACCACCGCAGAGCATGGTGGAAAAGATGACTCCCCGGGCTGTTTCGTATCGATGCGACCAGATGTTAAAATAAAAGACGGGTAAATTGATAATAAGGCTGATGCTGATAATACCGGCAAATGTTGCAGACCGAATCCAGAGGTAGTTTAGGTAATCGCCCGGAGCCATTGTATCATAAAACCAGAATATGTATATAAGTGCAAAGGCCACCATCGGAAAGAACAGGCCAAGCAGGGTACCCATAACAAAGCTATTTTTAGACATAATCAAAAGTAGGTGCTGATGTGCTGTATGGCGTGATGTGCGGTTAAATCAAACTGAACGGGAACCACACTGACATAGTTGTTGGATAACGCCCATTCATCAGTATCGAGTCCGTTGTCGCGATTTACGAATTTCCCGGTAAGCCAGTAATATTTATTGTTTCTTGGGTCAACGCGTTCAGCAAATTCTTCATCGTATTTGGCAGTTGCCTGCCGGCACACTTTTATACCCTTGATTTTAGATACCCTGAGTTTTGGAATATTCACGTTGAGCAGGGTGTTTTCGGGTAATCCTTTTTTGAGCACCTGCTCGCTGATGCGGGATGCATAGTGCCTGGCCGCCGTGAAGTCGGCTTCGAATGAGTAGTCCAGCAGTGAAAATCCAATTGCCGGAATTCCCTCGATGGCCGCTTCCATGGCCGCCGACATGGTTCCACTGTAGATTACATTTATCGAACTATTGGAGCCGTGATTGATACCGGAAACACACAGATCGGGTTTTCGGTGCAGGATCTTATCAACGGCAAGCTTAACGCAGTCGACCGGCGTTCCACTGCACTGATAGGTTTCTATGCCTTTGAACAGGCGGATATGAGTTAAGCGCAGTGGATCGTGTATGGTTATGGCATGCCCCATTCCAGATTGCGGGCTATCGGGTGCAACAACAACAACAGTACCCAAATGACGAACACTTTCAACCAAAGCGGCGATACCCGGAGCGGTAACACCATCATCGTTGGTTACTAAAATCAGCGGCTTACTTTTTTTTCTTGTGGTCATATACTTTTTTACGTTCGTTAGAGATTACGAAAGAACGCAACGTAATCTGCTTGCTAAAATATCCAAGATTATGTGACCGTAATTGTTGTTCAACAGATTATTGGATTTAGGTTATCCAATACCTTAAGAATATCTCGGACAGTATTTCAAAAATCAGCGCGTTGCCCTTATCATTACAATAGGAAATGAAGTTACTCGTGCACCTATTTTTTGTCCTATTCAGTCAGAGTGTATTGGCACAGACTGTTTTTCCATATACCGTTCGTTTGGAGGAGTATACTATTGATCAATTACCCGCACTGCATTCATTTAGCACGGCCCGGTGCGGAGGCAAGTGGCTCTTTATTGGTGGCCGAACGGATGGCATACATGAACGAATGCCGATGAATGCTTTTCCATCATTCCATAACAATACAATGATGTATGTGGTGGATCCCGGCTTAAAAAAGGTTTGGCAAAAAAGTGTACAGGATTTACCGGTTCCCTTACGCGAGCATCTGCAAAGCGGCAACCCGAACTATGTTCAGGTAGACGATACGCTATATATTGCCGGAGGCTATGCCTATTCACGATCGGCAAACGGACATATTACATTTCCTTATCTCACCACGATACAGATATCTAAGCTGATTGCGGCCATTCAGGAGCAACAGGATATTAGTGATTGTTTCAAACAGGTGCACGACACGATGTTTGCCGTTACCGGCGGGCAGATGGCCTATATGAACCGGAGATTTTATCTGATTGGAGGTCATCGATTTGATGGCGTTTACAATCCTGAAGGTCAGCCCTCCTTTATGCAACGTTATACCAATCATATCCGATCGATGGTGATTCAAAATAATCGAAACCAAATTACGGTTTCAGATCATCGCACCTTGTATGATGCCATACATCTGCATCGCAGAGACTACAATCTGATACCTTATGTAACTGATGATGGACAAATACTGTACACCATTTCGGGTGGTGTTTTTCAATATGATGTCAATAAATCTTTCAGCTATCCCGTCGACATTATGCATGACTCCTACAAACCACATATTGCATTTAATCAATATCTGAATTTATATCACTCGGCTCATGTGGCCTGCTACGATGAGATTACGCGCCAGTCGCACGTCCTGTTTTTTGGAGGCATAGGCGCCGCATATCCAAATAATCAACAGATGCTGAGGGACTCGATGTTACCTTTTGTAAACTCGGTGAGTCTGCTGAGCCGACTGTCGGATACGCTATTTCAGGAAAGGCTGTTGGAAGTTCAATTGCCGGAGTATTTGGGTACCTCTTCGGTATTTATCCAGCACGAAGAAGTGCCCCGATATACATCTGACATGATTATGCTTAGCCACAGTACAAAAGATACCATGCTGATAGGTTATCTCTATGGAGGTATTAGCAGTAAAACGAAGCATCCTTTCTTTGAAAATGAATCCAGGCAACAGACCGGTGCATCAAATCGCCTTTTCAGGGTATATCTGATTCAA
>BJGO01000207.1 GCA_014190535.1 Bacteroidota bacterium
CGTATCACGCTCATCATACTCATCTTCTCCGCCTCGGCCTGTATGCTGACGAAGCCCGTAAAAACCGGTGAGGTCTATTATGCAGAAAAACAATATGCCCTGGCTGCACCATTGCTAAAAAATGAGTCCGAGAATGAGAGTGATATCAATGTAAAAGCAAAAAAAACCTTTCTTACCGCCGAATGCTATCGGTTGATGAATAATACAACTCAGGCTGAAACGTATTACAAAAAAGCCATAGAACTGGATTATGATCCTATAGCTTATTTTTATTATGCAAGCATGCTCAAAGTAAACGGCAATTATAAAGAAGCATTAACTCAACTGGAAATCTATCAAAAACGAAATCCTTTTGATGATTTGACAGAAGGGGAAATAATATCTTGCAAACTTGCACTCGAATGGATAAATAAACCTTTAAACTACCGGGTTAATAACCTGATGGAACTAAACTCATCTGCTTTTGATTATTCGCCGTTTTTGATCAACGACAACAAACTCCTATTTACCAGTGACCGCCCACTAAATAACATGAATGACTATGGCTGGACCGGCAAAAAATTCAGTTCAATTTACGAAGCAACAGCAGGAACCAACCGTTTATTTTCTGCGATAACTCCTTTAGCCCAACCCGTAAATGATGCCTACAACAACGGAGCAGCTTGTATGAATAAAGCCGGAAATGAAATTTATTTCACACGCTGTGGCTCCGACGGCAATGCCGATGATTATTGCAAAATAGTAGTATCCTTTAAAGATGCAAGTGGAACATGGAGCGAACCTCAGGTGTTAACTTTTTTTGATGATACGGTAAATGTCCAACATCCTTTTCTGAGCAGTGATGGCAGAGAATTATATATGAGTTCCGACTCAAGAGATGGATATGGTGGTAAAGATATTTATGTAAGTTCACGAACCGCAGAGGGTTGGAGCACGCCGGTTAACCTCGGTGCAATCATAAATACCTCACGCGATGAGGTCTTTCCAACACTTAATAACGGCGACTTATTTTTCTCGTCTAATGGCCATAGCGCTATGGGAGGCCTCGATATTTTTCAGACACGCAAAAACGGAAATAGGTGGTCTAATCCCGTAAACCTTAAATATCCTATAAATTCTTCCGGTGATGATTTCGGTTTAATCTATGAAAATATTAATGACACAGAAAAAGACAGCATTCGGTCAAAGGGTTATCTGACCTCATCACGCCCAGGCGGCCTTGGTAGTGATGATATCTACCGGTTTATTCAGCCCCGACTTCAGATATGTATTCTCTCATTAACCATACAGGAAAAAGTTTTAGAGCGAGAAAATGATCCGAATTCAAAAGTTATCGGAACAAGGCCCTTAGCATCTGCAGATATCAGCATGCAGTCAACTGAAGAGACCGGAAATCAGATTACTTACACATATCCAAAGATGAAGAGTGACAGCAACGGCCTTATAAAACTGATTGTTCCCTGTAATACCACGCTGAGAATAAATGCCTCTAAGCAAGACTATTTTTCAAAAACAGATTTAATAACAATAAAAAGACCGGAAGGATTTGAAGCAGATACCAGCTTCAGCTCAACTAAAATAACACTGGATAAGATTTACCGAAACGTTCAGATCACACTGAGCAATATCTATTATGATTTAAACAAATGGAATATTAGGCCTGATGCCGCAAAAGTGTTGGACACTTTGGTCATCCTGATGAAAGAAAATCCCGATTTACGGATTGAGCTGGGTTCGCACACAGATAGCCGATCTGATGACAAATACAACCTAACCCTTTCTCAAAAACGTGCACAAAGTGCCGTGGATTACATAGCCAGTAAGGGTGTTGATAAAAATCGCCTTCTTCCAAAAGGATATGGCGAAACGATGCTTGTTAATCATTGTAGTAATGGTATCAGTTGTACCGAGGAACAGCATCAGCAAAACAGAAGAACTACATTTAAAGTACTTGATGAATAACATGAGTAATGATTTAACATACAATCAGCGGGGTGTTTCGGCAACAAAGGAGGATGTGTACACTGCAATAAAAAATTTAAACAAAGGATTATTTCCGAATGCCTTCTGCAAGATATTACCCGATCTGTTTGGCAAGGATAATGAATATTGCAATATTGTTCACGCAGACGGTAGCGGTACAAAGAGTGCACTCGCCTACTTATATTGGAAAGAAACAAACGATATTTCTGTATGGCGTGGCGTAGCGCAGGATGCTATTGTAATGAATACCGATGATCTTTTATGTGTTGGCGCAATAAATGATTTTGTCTTCTGTTCAATCATTAACCGGAATAAAGGTCTTATTCCGGCCGAGGTGCTTTCTGAGATAATCAATGGCACCCAACAATTCTTTAATTTAATGCACACGCTTGGTGTAAGTATTCATTATGGCGGAGGTGAAACGGCCGACCTTGGCGACCTAATACGCACGGTAACGGTTGACTCCACAATAAGCTGCAGGCTAAAGCAATCTGACGTTATTACGGCCAATATTCAAGCCGGCGACGTAATCGTTGGTTTTTCATCTTACGGACAAGCCACCTATGAACATGTATACAATAGCGGGATTGGTAGCAATGGCCTTACCGCCGCCCGCCACGATGTATTGTCTAACCATTACGCCAAATCACAGCCGGAGACTTATGATCCGGGCATAGCAGAACAATTAATTTACTCGGGCAAGCTAAACGTAACCGATAATTTTGAGGATGCGCCATTGAATGTTGGACAATTACTACTCAGCCCAACACGAACATATTTACCCGTAATGCACAAAATCATACCTGCATATCGTAATCAGATCCATGCCATTATTCATTGCAGTGGAGGCGGACAAAAGAAAGTGCTGCACTATCTGGATAAATCCATCCGAATCGTTAAAAATAATCTACTAACAGTGCCCCACGTGTTTAAAATGATACAAGAACAGAGTAATACTACCTGGGAAGAGATGTATCAGGTATTCAATATGGGGCATCGACTTGAAATCTACACTAATCCCGAAACAGCCAAAGGCTTGATCTCTATGGCCAACTCATTTAATATTGAAGCAAAAGTCATCGGCTATGTGGAACCGGCAGATACCCCTGCTCTGACCTTGGATACATCATATGGACTTTTTCACTTTAATAAATAATCTAACACATAAACGAACGTATGCAATTTAAGGAATTAGTAATATTAGTTACCATCCTTCTTTTTTCAACTGATTCAGGAGCTCAAGTACTCAAATCAACTAACCATAATTACATAGGCTATATTAAATCAGATGGAATTATTCAAAACAGAAACTATACTGTAGTTGGTTACATTAAGAATGATGGCACCGTTCAAAACAAAAACTTCTCAGTAATAGGGTATATTAAAAGTAACGGCACATTTCAAAATAACAACTACTCTACAGTTGGCTATCTCAAAGAGGATGGTACCGTTCAGAACAACAACTATAGTGTAATTGGCTACATTAAATCAAATGGGAGCGTATTAAATCAAAACTATTCTGTAATCGGTTATGCTGAAAATGTAAAAAAAGAATGGGCAGCAGCCGCATTCTTTTTCTTCGGTATCTATAATGAACTAAACAAATAAAGTCGTCAGCTGATTTAATATCTTAAGCTACGGACAAATTTATCCGTCCGTTAATTATGATAAAAATGCTCCCTTACCTGAGCAATCAGTTGATTGGGTTTTGATGTTGTGCAGTGCCGGTTACAAT
>BJGO01000208.1 GCA_014190535.1 Bacteroidota bacterium
CCCACAGTGAATGCGGATGATGTCTGGGACATAACTTTAGATGATAATCTCTTTAATGGTGATCAATTCAGCTTTTATACGGGCTATTCATATGAACCGGGCGATACCATTACAGGCAGGTTATATCATCTTACTGAGGAACATAACAATTTTACAGAATCAGTAAATAACGCCGAGTCCTCTAACGGTAATCCTTTTGGACAGCCTGCAAACATTATTACAAATCTCACCGGCGGCATAGGAATATTTACCACATTAATCTTCGACGAAAAGAAAATTGTAGTACAATAACGGCTAAAAATTAATAAGGAGCTTACCCGGTGGTGAGAGCTATAATAATAAACTAAGAGCTTCCATCGTTGCTATTGAAATTCAAGGAATAAATTAAATGATCTTAGTTTATAAAATCATATTGACCTTTATGCTATTGTGTATGGGCGTCATTGTGTCATACATCATTAACTTCTATTTCGTTTATCACATACTCATTCCAAACCCTGAAAACGTTGCAGTTAATGGTAATGCTCAAGATAAATTATTTGAGTTGTTCTTTGAAATATCTTCCGGTACGGGTTACCATCCGGAACCATCTTGGTTCTATATTAAAGTTGTTTATGCCCTTGGGCTTATTCTGGGAGGAATTGCCGCGTACAAACTAATCTGGAAACGGAAGTCCGCATAAGCGATAAGAAAAATATCGCATCACGTATCTAATGATATCACACAGCTACTTAAAGGAATCAGATATAACATAGGAGTTGCCTTTTGCCGATCTAATCTAAATAAGCATCGTGCGGAGTGCATTGAAGACTTTTTTCCTGTGATAATTTAGTAAAATCCTCGTTAAGCTTGTCTACCGTATAATAACCAATTCTCCTAAATACAACTTCCCTCCTATAATAAATTAATATGACAGGAATATTTCTTATGTTAAGATACTTTGCATAATCGGGGATTTCGTCAACATCAATAATTTGTATTTCGAAACAGGTTTTTAGAGCGATGGAGTCACTCAGAAAATTATTACGAATCATTCTACTGGCACCATCAAACTGACTCCAGAGTAGCAGGACAATAAATTTTTCAGACTGTTCAATCCGTTTCTGCAACAAATGGCCAAGATCATCTTTAGGATGTAATACTTCGTATATTTTTTCAGTCTCATATTGTACCCGTTCCGATTCTTTTTCCGGGTTCAATGCAAGAATGGCAAGCGTTTCCTGCCTGAGTTCCAGAATCAAATTGTGAAACTCCAGAGGCGCAAGTGGCATTTTCCAGGTTTCAAAGTTGCGCTTCAGATTGGCATAATGGTCAAAATAAAGGTCGAAATAATGTTCAGGAGGATTCATAGGTTTTTATATTTTGTATATGATATACGTAGCCTCAAGCACGATAGTATCTATAAGGTTAACTATTTTTTTTACCGTATTTGCGGCACGCCTTTCTTGCCATTTTGAACTGATAAATAGGAACAAAAAAAATCCCCGACATCAGTCGGGGATTTTGAAGAATGACATTAAGAAGTAGTTGCGATTAGCTATCCTCAAGTGATTGTTGCATAGCAAGCTGCATTTCGCGCTTAGACTCCAGCAGGCGTTGATACTCTTCTTTTGAGCCCACCACCTGATTTTCAAATGCCGGCAATCCGGTGCCCGCAGGTATCAAATGACCTATGATCACATTCTCTTTCAAGCCTAAAAGGTTATCGGTACTTGCATTGATTGAAGCAACACTTAAAATTTTGGTTGTTTCCTGGAATGATGCGGCAGATATCCAACTTTCAGTACCTAATGATGCTTTAGTTATACCCATCAATAAAGGTGCTGAAGTTGCAGGATTTGCGTCCCTGAACTGTACAGTCTTTTTATCATTACGCTTCAGGGAAGAGTTCTCTTCACGTATCTGGCGCAAGGTAACAATCTGACCTACTTTAAGCAACGATGAGTCTCCGGCATCTGTAATCACTTTCTTATCGTACATTTTTTCATTTTCCTCAATAACCTCGAAACGGTCTACCGCTTCATCTTCAAGGAAACGAGTATCTCCCGGATCAATAACATTGACCTTACGCATCATCTGACGTACAATAACTTCAATGTGCTTATCATTAATTTTTACACCCTGTAAACGATACACTTCCTGAATTTCATTAACCATATATTCCTGAACGGCATACGGTCCTTTAATTTTCAGGATATCTGCAGGTGAAATTGAACCATCAGACAGCGGAGTGCCGGCTTTTACGAAGTCATTGTCCTGCACAAGTATATGCTTAGACAGATTAACCAGGTAACGACGTTGTTCGCCATCTTTAGACTCAATAATAATTTCACGGTTACCACGCTTAATGGCGCCGAAGGTTACTACACCATCAATTTCAGAAACAACAGCCGGATTAGACGGGTTACGCGCTTCAAATAATTCCGTAACGCGTGGAAGACCGCCCGTGATATCCCCTTTTAGTTTACCCAATGTTCTTGGGATTTTAACAAGAATAGCTCCGGGAATGACCTCGTCGCCATCCTCAATATTAATATGCGATCCAACCGGTATGTTATATGAACGCAATTCGGCATCGCCCTTTCCTAAAATTTTAATCGTAGGTATTTTGGTTTTATCACGTGATTCGGTAATAACTTTTTCACGATGACCTGTTTGCTCGTCGGCCTCTTCACGGAAGGTAATGCCTTCAATGATATTTTCAAACGAAGCTTTTCCTTTAAACTCAGAGATAATTACTGCATTGAATGGATCCCAAGAACAAATGGTGGAACCTTTACCTATTTTTTGACCGTCTTTAATCGCCAATATAGCGCCATACGGAATGTGGTTTTGCATTAACTGACGACCGGTTGTTGCATCCAGTAAGCGGATTTCGCCGGTACGGCTGATAACAATAGTTTGTTTATCGCCTGCCTCGTTCTGATGCACAACGGTTTTGATTCCATCGAATTGTATAATACCATCAAACTTGGCGTCCAGTTTAGACTCGGTTGCAGAACCTCCGGTTAAGGCACCACCCGTGTGGAAGGTACGCAGTGTTAACTGTGTGCCGGGTTCACCGATAGACTGAGCCGCAATGATACCCATCGTATCACCACGTTCTGCAAAGCGGCCGGTAGCCAGATTTCGTCCGTAACACTTTACGCATACACCACGACGGGTTTCGCAGGTAAGTACCGAACGTACTTCAACAGTCTCAATCGGCGAGTTTTCAATTTTATCGGCTATGTCTTCTGTAATCTCGTGACCTGCTTCAACCAGCACTTCGTCATTAATTGGATTGATTACCGTATGTAATGATGTACGGCCTGCAATACGCTCTTTCAATGGTTCAACAACATCATCGTTATCTTTTAGCGCTGAGAGTGCAATACCACGTAAAGTACCACAATCTTCATCAGTAATAACCACATCCTGGGCAACATCTACTAGACGACGAGTTAAGTAACCCGCATCCGCTGTTTTAAGGGCCGTATCGGCAAGACCTTTACGCGCACCGTGCGTAGAGATGAAGTATTCCAGTACCGACAAGCCTTCTTTGAAATTCGATAAGATCGGATTTTCGATAATCTCAGCTCCGGTACCTCCGGATTTACGCGGCTTCTGCATCAGACCACGC
>BJGO01000209.1 GCA_014190535.1 Bacteroidota bacterium
TGCGTTCGATAAAACGGGAGTAATTAAGTATTAGTAAAACAGTTCGTTAATTATATCAGCGACAATTAAGAAAAGAATGAGCTCAATTAAAGCAAGGTTTAATTACCCGGCACTTCAGTGCCGGGAACAAAAAACGATAAAATAAAAAACGGGCTTTAGCCCAAAACTAATTATAGGTGATGTAGTGCAAAAGCATTACCCTATGCTTTCTTGTGCTTGCTGTAAAGCCTGCTTAATACCGGATATATCCGTACCGCCGGCTGTAGCAAAAAATGCTTGTCCGCCGCCCCCACCCTTGATGGCTTTACTGATGGATTTTATGATTGTGCCTGCATTCAGGTTCTTTTCTTTAACCAGATTATCGGAAATCATCACACACAACTGGGGTTTGCCTCCAACGAGCGCAGAGGCGACAAAGAAAAGATCGGGCACCTCATTACGTAAATCAAAAGCCAGCTTCTTTAGGGCATCGGCGCTGTTTAAGGTTGTTTCAGCAATTATTACCTGAATACCATTATGATTTTTTATCTGTTGCTTAAGGCGATCTTTAAGCACATTCACCTGCAACTGCTGAAGGTGTTCCACCTCCTTTCGAAGTGTGGATAGGTCATCCTGCAGAGCAGAAATACTTTTTAACAGATCCTTAGGATTCTTAAGGGTTTCGTTGAGCTGTTGCAATAACGTAAATGCGGCCGTAATTTTTTGTTGTGCCGCCTCGCCGGTAAGCGCCTCTATGCGCCGAACTCCGGCCGCCACAGCACTCTCTGAAGTAACTTTGAAATAACCGATAACACCGGTATTGGGTACATGCGTACCACCACATAACTCTACAGAGTATTGTTTATCGAATGTGATGACGCGAACTTGGTCGCCATACTTTTCACCGAACAGAGCCATGGCGCCCTGTTTTAATGCTTGATCAACCGGCACGTTGCGTTGTTCAACGAGTGGTATGTTGGACCGAATCTTTTCGTTGACCAAGGCTTCAATCTCTGCAAGCTGTTCGTCGGTGAGTTTGGCGAAATGAGAAAAATCAAAACGCAGATAATCATTGGCTACAAGTGAGCCTTTCTGCTCTACGTGTGTACCGAGTACACGGCGCAGGGCCGCATGCAAGAGGTGTGTGGCGCTGTGATTGTTCATTATACTGCGCCGGCGGGACTCATCCACGCGCAGGGCTGCATAAGCGGTCACATCGGAAGGCAGTGCTGTTGTATAATGTACAATTAAATCGTTTTCTTTTTTGGTGTCGTTAATCCGGATGGTTTCTTCACCGAATACGGCAGTGCCGGTATCGCCAATCTGACCTCCACTCTCGGCATAAAAGGGTGTACAAGCAAATACAATCTGATACTGTTCTTTATCCTTGATTTTTTGTTTACGGTACTTCACGATACGCGACTCCGTTTGCATTTCATCATAACCGGTGAATAATACTGTTTGCTGATCTGCGACCTGAATCCAGTCGTCACTACTCACCGTAGCCGCTTTGCGTGAGCGTTCTTTCTGCTTCTGCATCTCGCTATGGAAGCCGGCCTCATCGACCGTCAGTCCGCGCTCACGGGCAATGAGGTGGGTGAGGTCGATAGGAAATCCATAGGTATCGTATAATTCAAAAGCCACGGCACCATCAATCTGTTTGGATCCGGTAGCTGCCAGATCCTGCTCGATAAGCTTCATGCGCCGCAGGCCACTTTCAAGTGTATGCAAAAACGATTGCTCTTCCTCCTGAATTACACGCTGTACGAAATCTTTTTGCTGATGTAATTCCGGGAAAACATGTTGCATTTGTTCGGCAAGAACAAGCATTAAATCGTGCAGTATCGGCTTGTTAAAATTCAGATAACTGTATGCATAGCGAACCGCACGACGCAGAATGCGACGTATCACATAACCTGCACCGGTATTAGATGGCAACTGACCATCGGCAATAGCAAAACTGATGGCTCTTATATGATCAGCCATAACACGCATGGCAATATCGGTTTGCTCTGTAACACCATATGCTAACTGACAACGAGATTCGATGAACTGTATGAGTGGTTTGAAGATATCGGTATCGTAATTACTGCGTTTGTTTTGTACCACACGGGTGAGGCGTTCGAATCCCATACCGGTATCGACATGCTGAGCAGGTAACTTAACCAAAGACCCGTCAGCCATACGGTTGAATTGCATAAATACCAGATTCCATATCTCAATCACTTCGGGATGCGATGCATTTACCAGCGTTTTGCCATCCACTTTTTTCCGATCCTCATCACTGCGTATATCTACATGGATTTCCGAGCAAGGCCCACAGGGACCGGTATCTCCCATTTCCCAGAAATTATCTTTTTTATTTCCATTCAAAATGCGCGACTCGTCGATATGATTTTTCCAGTAGGTGTATGCCTCGTGATCACGCTCCAGTTGTTCCTTTGTATCTCCTTCAAAGATGGTTACATACATTCTGTCTTTGTCAATTTTGTAAATGCGGGTGAGCAGTTCCCAGGCCCAGTCTATACTTTCCTTTTTAAAATAATCGCCGAACGACCAATTACCGAGCATTTCAAACATGGTATGATGATAGGTATCGATACCTACCTCTTCCAAATCGTTATGTTTGCCCGAAACACGCAGGCATTTTTGCGTATCGGCAATACGGGGAAACTGAACGGGTTTGTCGCCGAGGAAAATATCCTTAAACTGATTCATACCGGCATTGGTAAACATCAGTGTAGGATCATTTTTGATTACCATAGGTGCTGAGGATACAATATGGTGTTGTTTTGATTTGAAAAAATCAAGGTAGGCTTGTCGAATTTCTTTACTGGTCATCATAGATTTAGTCGTATTCATTTTTTTTATCAGACAGACGCAATTAAGTGTATTGCATAAATAAACGCTTTGAATTAACTTGCGACTCCTGAAAAAACATTACAAAAATACATTCTTAGCTATAAGTAGCTGTACGGATGAAGAAGATAAAATACTTTTACAACACACAAAGCCTCCGTTATGAGCGATTCGAAGAAACCCTTCGCACCAGGGCAGTTCGTATCATAGGCTTTTTATCGGCAACCGCCGTATTTGCCTTGTTTATTGTTTACCTGGCCTATACGTATCTGGATTCGCCTAAAGAAAAACAGCTTAAGCGAGAGCTGAGTCAGCTTAAATTTCAGTACAATATGCTCAACAAGCGACTGGATGAGGTTTCAGAAATACTGGTTGAACTGGAAAACCGCGACGACAAAACCTACCGCGTTATTCTTGAAGCAGAACCCATACCGGCTGAAGTTCGCACGGCCGGTGTTGGCGGTAGTTTGCGTTACAAAGAACTGGAGGGCTACTCAAATAGTGCGCTGATGATCAGCTCCACGGAAAAACTGGATCGTATACGAAGGCGCATGTATATACAATCGAAGAGTTATGATGAGCTGGCAAAAATGATAAAGTCGAAAGAAGAGATGCTGGCATCGATTCCGGCCATACAACCGGTTGCAAATAAGGATTTGCGTCGTATTGGCTCGGGATTCGGCATTCGCATCGACCCCATATACAAGGTGCGCCGTAGGCACGAGGGTATTGATTTTACG
>BJGO01000210.1 GCA_014190535.1 Bacteroidota bacterium
TTCATCAACAAAGAGCCTCTGCTGAAGCAACTGATGCAGGGCTTCATCTGGCTTGCAGGTTCGCTGTTTGTTACCGCCATCTGGTTTGGCTACGAAACGGTGATGCACGGCACGTGGTTCATCGAAACGTTTATTACATACCAGATCCGCCTGTTCACTACCAAAGACGCCGGTCACGGCGGTTTTTTGCTTTATCACTGGATTATACTCCTTTTAGGTATGTTGCCGGCCTCTGTTTTTTTCATCGCCTACCTGAGACGAAACGGATTCAGGCAACCGGATCATACCGCTGCACTACTGATGATCGCGTTCTGGGTGGTGCTGATTTTATTTACGATCGTTAAAACCAAGATTGTTCACTACTCCTCGTTCTGCTATTACCCGATTTCATTTTTTGCCGCGCGTTATCTCGCCGATACCACAATACCGCTCCATGCCGTGCGAAGAGTGTTTCACTTGGCGCTGGCCCTGCTTTGCCTGCTGGGCATTGTGGTGCTCTTGTTCATCTATGCAGCCTCGCACCCTGATCTCATCAGCCCGTATATCCGCGATCCCTTTGCCGTAGCCAATCTGAAAGCCCCTGTACAATGGCCGCTGTGGTTGTATCTCATTCCGGTTTCGGTGCTGTTGTTATTTATGTGGACGGCCCTTCGCCGTTCGCTATCGCAGGGCCTCTATCTTATGCCTATCGCTAATACCGTGTTGTTATTTATGCTGATGTTGTTTGTGGTACCCAGTGTTGAATCCATTACGCAGGGAGCCTATATCAGCCTGTGTGAGGAATACGGCCCCGGCGGTGCTTATCTGCAACCTTATGGCTTTAAAAGTTATGCTCATCTTTTTTACGGCAATCTGCATCCCGAACAATGCCGATACTCTGCCGAGGAACTGCTTAAGCGGCCTGACATACGCGGCAAAAAGTATCTCATCTGTAAAAAAGGTAAGGAAGACGAACTGCGCAAGCAACCCAATACACGGGAACTAAGGGAAACCCATGGCTATTATCTGTTTGAAGTAATTGAACCGTAAGCGTTTCGGGATAGGGCCGGGTAGGTTTTTATATAAGTAAAATATATACCTGAGCCACACCACGCCGAATAATTGTTTGTGTTATATTTTTGTGATCGTTTATGAAAAAAACACACATTGTACTGCTCATCGTGATTGCGATATTAATTGGCTTCATCGTGAGCGTTGCATCAGACTACAGTCGTTACGAGTCGTTCCGTTCGCTGGGTGAAAACAGTGCTAAGGAGTATCAGGTGGTTGGATTTTTGGTTAAAGACAAAGACATCGTATACGATCCTCAGGTGGATGCCAACCGGTTGGAATTTTTTATGCGCGACAACGATGGCGAAGTGCGCCGGGTAATATTTCTGGGATCTAAACCACAAGACTTTGAGCGCAGTGAGCAAATTGTGCTTACCGGAAAAATGAAAGACAATGTATTCCTTGCATCTTCTTTACTGATGAAGTGCCCTTCGAAGTATAAGAATAATGAAATGGAAATGCAGGAATTTAAAGCACAAGTAAAAGAGAGTTAATCATGAAATTTGAAGGTGAAACCCTATGGCCGGGCATACTTGGAACGTTATCGGTTATAGGGGTTTTTGTTACGTCTATTCTCTCGTGCATCGCATATTTTGTATCTACCCGAAAAGATCAGACTACTACCGAACATAAGCAATGGGTTTTTGCCGGCTCTTTTTTCTCTATCCTGCACACGCTGGGCATCTTCTCCATCTTTGTTACGCTCTACTACATCATCTCCAATCACCTCTTTGAGTATCGTTACGCCTGGGAGCATTCTAATCTTCTGTTAGACACGAAATATCTGCTGAGCTGTTTCTGGGAAGGTCAGGAAGGGTCGTTTCTGCTTTGGATGATCTGGAATGCCATACTCTCGCTGGTATTGCTTCGCTATGCCGGCACCTGGAAACCCTATGTTATGTTTCTGTTTATGGCGGTACAGATTTTTCTGGCCTCCATGCTTTTAGGTATTCAAATCGGTGATGTTAAAATTGGCAGTTCGCCATTTATGTTACTGAGGGATCATTTTGCCGACGCTCCCGTATTCAAACGCAGTGATTATCTGAGTTTCATTAAGGACGGCAACGGACTGAATCCACTCCTGCAAAATTACTGGATGGTGATTCATCCGCCCACGTTGTTCCTCGGCTTTGCAAGTACGCTGATTCCCTTCGCCTATGCCGTGTCGGCCTTGTGGCGCAAGGATTATGATTCGTGGGTGCAACCCACACTGACCTGGTCGCTGTTCTCCGCCGCCATATTAGGAACAGGTATAATGATGGGTGCAGCATGGGCCTATGAGTCGCTCACCTTTGGTGGTTACTGGGCTTGGGATCCGGTTGAAAATGCGTCGTTGGTCCCCTGGCTCCTCTTAATTGCAGGGCTTCATACTTTACTCATTTACAAAAAGACCGGACACTCCCTTCGCATCACGCTTATCTTTTTCATACTCACATTTATCCTCATCCTGTACTCCACATTCCTCACGCGCAGTGGCATACTGGGAGAAACATCGGTGCACGCATTCACCGACCTGGGTATGAGTGGTCAACTGGTGATTTATATGGCGGCACTAAGCATACCGGCTCTTATTTTATTTGCCTACCGCTATCGCTCTATGCCCAAACAGGACAAAGAAGAACACATCTACAGCCGCGAGTTCTGGATGTTTATCGGGGCACTGATGCTGATGTTGTCTTCGCTACAAATCATTTTCACGACATCCATTCCGGTATTCAACAAAATACTGGGTACCGAATGGGCTCCGCCAACCGATGCTGTTGCACACTACAACAAGTGGCAAATACCGTTCGCCATCGTGATCAGTATCATGGCCACCGCATCGCTGTTCCTGAAGTTTAAAAAAACCGACCTCTCCTATTTTGCAACCAAACTGCTGGTAACGCTCGGTATTGCGGCGGTAATTACTGTTGCCGGGGCCTGGTACGGCGATATTAATCATTTTGCTTATCAGTTCTTTTTATTCTCGGGTGTATATGCCGTGATTGCAAACAGCTATTACTTCTTTAATGTACTCTCCGGCAAATGGAAAGTGTCAGGGCCAGCACTGGGCCATTTCGGTTTCGGCCTCATGCTCATTGGCATTTTAATTTCATCCTACAATAAACACGTGATTTCCCGCAACACCCTGGGTATCGACTTCGGAAAAGAATTTGATGATCAGGCCAAACGTGAAAATATGTTGCTCTACAAAAATGTGGCTTCACAACTTGGACCTTATACCGTAACCTATCTCGGCGACTCTACCGTTGCCCCCAATACATATTACAAGGTTCGTTATGAACGCTTTGACTCAACAAGCAATGAAATCAAGGAAGCGTTTTATCTGCATCCGAATGCACAGATCAACCCAAAGATGGGTTTGATTTCGAACCCCGATACGCGGCATTACTGGGACCGCGATATCTACACGCACGTTACATCTGTTCCCGACCGCACTAAGCAAGATCAGGCTGAGGGCCGTTATCACGACCACGTGATGCACCTGGTCGACAGTGTTTTCACCTCCTCGTACTCTGTTAA
>BJGO01000211.1 GCA_014190535.1 Bacteroidota bacterium
ACATAGGAGATGAATTAAGTTTATTTCAGCACGCCAAAAACTGGAAAGCATATTACTCATCATACTTTAAAAAATATTTACACGGACGTATTTTGGAAGTTGGAGCCGGACTGGGCGGTACTACCCTCAGTTTATGTGATGGCACTCAGAAAGAATGGTTGTGCCTCGAGCCCGATCCAAAACTGAGTATAAATATAGAGACTTTAATCAGCGAGAATAAACTACCGGCTTGCTGTAAATCAAAAACCGGCTTTCTTTCTGACATATCTGTTACGGAAAAATTTAATGCCATACTTTATATTGATGTTATTGAACACATCGAAGATGATTATGCTGAGCTAAATAAAGCATCGCAATATCTGGAAAAAGATGGCGTGATTCTGATCATTGTCCCTGCTCATCAGTTTCTCTACAGCCCATTCGATAAGGCTATAGGACATTACAGACGCTACTCGGTGAAGAGAACCAAACAAGCTGTTCCTTCCGATTTAAAAATATTAAAGGCTATCTATCTGGATTCCGTTGGTCTTGCCGCAAGTATGGCCAATAAACTGTTTCTTAAACAAAGCTACCCTACCCTAAAACAAGTATTATTCTGGGATCGCACTATGGTTCCCGTGTCGAAACTTGCCGATCAGTTGCTATTCCACAGTGTGGGTAAATCGGTATTGCTTATTGCGCAGAAAAAATAATTAAAAAACTAAAGCATTTGATCTGATCGTGTAATACAGATTAACTAAAGCGTAATACTCGCGACGGCTTTATGTTTGAAATAATTATAGTAGGTATCAGTAATGTGACTACAGCAATTACAAAAACGGATATGCTGATTGTCGCAATATAGAACCAGTCGAAGTATATGGGTGCGTAAGAAACAAAATAAGTTTCTTCGTCGAGCCTAATAAACTGAAAATACCTTTGTAAAAGGCAAATGGTGATTCCAAATATATTACCGAGTAATACGCCAAATGCAACTACGTATGCAGACTGTATAATAAATAACTTCGAAATAAATGATGTACGCGCACCAAGTGCCTTCATGATACCAACAAACCTTGAACGCTCCAGAATTAATATTAAAAGCATGGTAATCAAGTTAACGATTGCCACAATAGTCATCAGTATGATGATGATCAGCTCATTCATTTTTTGAAGTTCAAGCCAGTCAAAAAGTGTAGGATACAAATCTCGTAGAGGCTTGGCGGCCATAAATGAGTTCAATGTATTGTAATGCAACGACTCTGAAGCTTGACTGACCTGATCCTCCGTAACTCCGGGTTTCATAAATACTTCGTATCCGGTTGAAAGGTCTGCTCCCCATTTATTCATCTTTTGAATAAAATCGAGAGAACAAAGCGCATACGTTTTGTCGAAATCGCTCAAGCCAGATTTATAGATACCGCTAATCGTACACTTACGAATCAGCAGTTGCGTATTCCCATTTATTTCTGCGGCAAAATAAATAGTGATTTTGTTGCCTAGTTTTAATCCCAGCCTTCGTGCAGTTAGTTCAGACAACACAATAAAATTAGCTCCACTGCTATCGGGCTGTGTTCTATGCTCCCCCTCCATAATTTTTACGGCATATGCACCGGTGCTTTTATCATCAACGCCTTTTAGTATTAGACTCTCAATTTCGTTTTCAGTTTTAAGAATACAGGGCTTAAGTGCAAATCGCGATACATGGACCACATCGGGTATTGCACGAATATTTGCCTCCAGCTTTTGATCGTAAACCAAGGGTTCATCCTCATAACCATTAAAGGTTTCAAATGACCGAATTTCTATATGCCCCCAGAAACCATATATCTTGTTTGCGATTTCATAACGAAACCCTTTCACCATACTGGATGATATAATCATTGTAGCCACACTCAACACCGTAGCAACCAAGGATATTATAATAATAAAACGGGAGAATCCTCTTCGTTGATTAAAGACAATACGATTAGTTATGTATAAAGACAAATTCATTTTGTGGATATCGGCTTCTCATTTCAGGCACAAATATGGCATCATTCACACAATTTAGCACAACAATGAAAATTATGCGTACAATAATCCTTTTTCTGTTTATTCTGATACAGCATCTTAGCTATGCTCAGAAAGATTTTTACAACAGAGATATCCTTACCGGAGCCGATCAAACCGATCGATATCTTCACCTGTTAGCCAATAAGCGAATCGGATTAGTTGTAAACCAAACTTCAGTTATCGGTAATACGCATTTAGTAGACACTCTTTATAAACTCAAACAGAACATAACCGTCATATTCGCCCCGGAGCATGGATTTCGGGGAGATGTTGATGCCGGAGACCACATATCGAACACCGTTGATCCAACAACCCGAATTCCCATCATCTCCCTGTATGGTAACAAAAAAGGTCCGGACTCGACTGACTTGAGTAATATAGACCTGATGATCTTTGACATACAGGATGTAGGCGTTCGTTTTTATACTTACATAAGCACCTTGCAATATGTTATGGAATCTTGTGCCCGTTACAATAAGCCTTTGCTAATCCTCGACCGACCTAATCCCAATGGATTCTATATTGACGGACCTATACTGGAACGAAAATTTGAATCGTTTGTAGGTATGCAACCGATACCGGTTGTGTATGCCTTGACTATAGGCGAGTATGCAACAATGCTCAATGGTGAGCGATGGCTGAACGATTCGTTGCGGTGTAATTTACAAATTATGACATGTAGAAATTACACCCACAAATCCCTGTATGAACTCAAAATAAATCCCAGCCCGAATCTGACAACGATGAATGCCATATTTCTATATCCTACCCTCTGTTTTTTTGAGGGTACAATGGTTAGTGTAGGTCGCGGCACAGATCTTCCGTTTCAGGTTTTTGGATATCCGGGAAATCCAAAAGGTACCTACACCTATACACCGGTGATAACCCGAGGGAATCGCTCCCCGCTTTACCTCAATAAACCGTGTGTCGGTTATAATCTTAGCAATTACAATGTAGGATACTACCTGAACAAGCGCTCTTTGTTTCTATCCTATATCATCGATACCTACCAGGCTACGCCCGACCAAACAAAATTTTTTAATTCATTCTTCGAAAAGTTAGCCGGCACCGATAAATTACGCAAGGCCATTGAAGCCGGAAAAACTGAAGCTGAAATACGATTATCCTGGCAGGATGATTTGAAAAAATATAAGAGCATCAGAAAAAAATACCTACTCTACCCTGATTTTGAATGATATATAGCTTCTTATGGGCACCGTTTAATCCTACCGCGCATTAAAAGGATTAACCTATATTCACGGCCATAACCTTAGTTCATGCAACATCAATCACTTCAAGAGATTCAGGATTTCAACGGAAAATATCCTAAACAACTCTGGTCACTGTTTTTTAGCGAAATGTGGGAACGTTTCTGTTTTTACGGCATGCGTGGTATGCTCACGTATTTCATGGTTTATAAGTTAATGATGACCGATAAAGATGCCAACCTGCAATATGGCGCCACTCAGGCTTTCGTATATGCTTTTACCTTTATTG
>BJGO01000212.1 GCA_014190535.1 Bacteroidota bacterium
GTTAGGGTTTCGAGCCCCGATAATCCGGGCATCTGTTCGTCAAGAAAAACAATGTCGATGGGTTGAGTCTTAACTAAATCAACAGCATCTACCCCATTGCTTGCGGTAATTACTTCATAGCCCTTATCCTGCAGAAAGAGTATCTGCGGCTTGAGCAATTCAATTTCATCATCGCACCATAATATTGTAGCCTGACTCATAAGTGTTGTGTTTTGTGTTGGTAAAGATGATTGATTCTGCCAATTAGTTTTCATTTTTGTGTAATCGAATTAAAAAGATGAATAAAAAGAAAATCGTAAACGATCCAGTATATGGATTTATTACAATTCCGGATGAATTGATTTTTGACCTTATACAACATCCCTGGTTTCAGCGTTTACGACGCATACAACAACTGGGCCTCTCTAACCTGGTATATCCGTCAGCCGTTCACACGCGGTTTCAGCATACGCTTGGAGCCGTTCATCTGATGGGACTTGCCCTTGAAGTGCTCCGCAGTAAAGGGATAGACATTACCGATGAGGAAAAACAAGCCGCTTCGATAGCCATCTTACTACACGATATTGGTCACGGGCCATTCTCTCACGCCCTGGAAAATATTCTGGTCCCCCTTCATCATGAGCAGGTATCTGATTTAATGATGAAGGCATTATGCCACAGCGTTGATGACCGCATCCGATTAGCTCTAGAAATATTCAACGATCAGCATCCGAAACGATACCTTCATCAGTTGGTCAGCGGCCAACTTGATGTTGACCGCCTCGATTATTTGAATCGCGACAGCTTTTTTACCGGTGTGGCTGAAGGTGTTATCGGATACGACCGTATTATAAAAATGCTCAATGTTAAAGACGGACTTTTGGCTATAGAGGAAAAAGGGATTTATAGCATTGAGAAATTTATTATTTCCCGACGCCTGATGTACTGGCAGGTTTATCTGCATAAAACGGTAGTATCTGCTGAACAAATGCTGATCCAAATTATTCGCCGGGCTAAAGAACTGGCGCAGTCCGGTGAGTCGTTATTTGCCACTCCGGCGTTGCAGTACTTTCTGATGCGTTCCGAGCTGGATCTATCTGAGCGTAGTGCCTGGTTACCTCATTTTGTATTACTGGATGATTCTGATGTATACAGTGCCATAAAAGTATGGCAGAGTCATCCCGACACGACACTATCCCTGCTATGCCGTCATTTAATGAATAGGATACTATTTAAAGTTGAGTTCCAGAAGAGCATGTTTACACCTTCACAAAAAGAAGAAAAAAGGAAACGGGTTTCGCAGAACCTCTTTAATCATAAGGAAGCTATTCCCAACTATTTTCTGTTAGAGAACAGCACCAGTAATTCGGCCTACAGTAAGCAAACGGGCCCGATATGGATATTACTTAAAAGCGGCGAACTTCGCGATATTGCTGAAGCAAGCGATCAGTTAAATATCTCCGTATTGAGCGAGCCTGTAATCAAACACGTTATGTGCTGGCTTGATCAACCTTTATAAAATTTGCTTTAGCCAGAAACAGGCAATATATAACCCTATGAATACGTTTTACAAAAAAAACACATTATGAAGAGGCAAGTACATTTTTCAATCATGAGCCTAACCTTAATTGGATTTGGGTTTCTATCTGCTACTTGGATTATTGATGTAAAACACGACTTTGTTAAAATCGACAATAACCTATTTACATCGCGCCACGAAGTAACCAATGCTGAATACAACGAATTCCTGAAATCATTATTAAATGAACAACAATGGGATGAGCACGCATTTTGCATATATGACTCCACACAATGGCTAAAAAAATTATCCAATGCTGAAACAAAGCCCTTAGCACTAAGTTATCATTCAAATAAACGTTACGACAACCATCCGATTGTAAACATTACCGCCGATGCTGCTTATGTCTATTGCAGGTGGCTTACAGAAAAGTATAATAACAACCCAAAAAGAAAATATAAAAAAGTCATCTTTCGATTACCCTCTGAACAAGAATGGATGAAAATGATTGCCAACGACACTAAGAATAACACGCATAACCATTATAATATCAAAACCAAAAATCAATCAAACGGCATATACGATCATGTTTCGGATGGTGGATTGTTTACTACAGCTATTAGTCAATACAAACCAGACAATAAAGGAGTATTTGATGTAATCGGAAATGTAGCGGAAATAACTGCAGAAGGTTATTTGAAAGGCGGAAGTTGGGATAATGAATTAGCTGAATGCTCAAGTGAAAAAAGGCAAAACTATTCACTACCCGATCCTCGCGTTGGTTTCAGAGTATTTATGGAGGTTGTCGAGCCCTGATTTAATCAGGTATGGTAATAATAAGCCGGCAAAAGGTTGAATGGGATACTGTTCAACCTTTATTATTTGGTAATTCACCCAAAACTATTTTTTAAAAACCTTTTTCAAAATACTTCCGTTAAAAGTGTTGCTTGTTTTTTACTATTTGAATTATGGAAAAACTGGAAATGATTCATTCTATAAGAAAACGGTTTCCCGGTGAGGTTAAGCCTACCATTACCTCAATAAAATATTGTCAGGATGCATCTTCGGCATACCTGGAAATAAGTCACGTAAACCGATTAAAACCACAATATTTTTCGTTGAGCCATATCGGGGGCGAAATCCTCAAGGATGAAAACGGGAACGATGCAGATATCATTCCTATGTTTAATCCTGAACAGGATATAGTCGATAATGCTGGTATACTCTTGTATCTTGATGTGTACAGTTTTATGCTTTGCATCGGCGCCATATTTAAGAAAGATGCCATCAACCGCATTGCGAATTCACACGGCATATAACTGTTTCTGATTACGTAAAAGCAACCGACAAAATCGATTAGGCTAAGTGGCATATCTAAGCCTTATCCTGAATCATACGAGTTACCTTAACCACAAGTGCTCTGGGCAGAAAACGAACAGAATTCGCCATCAGGTAGTTCATCATACCATGTATGGCAACGGTTTTTCCTTTCATCATAGAGGCATAACCATATTCCGCAACTTCCCTGGATGAGGGCAATTTCTTACCCTTAACCAGATTACTTTCCTCCATAGCCGCTGCGGCCTGAAAACCGCTCTCTGTTGGCCCGGGGCAAAGTGTCGTAACACTTACTCCTTTATTGCTTACTTCATTATCCAGCGCTTCTGAAAAACTTAATACATAAGCTTTGGTTGCATAATACACAGCCATAGTCGGTCCGGACTGAAAAGCGGCTGTTGATGCCACATTTAATATTTTTCCACTTCCCCGCTTCACCATATCGCGAACATACAATTTTGTGAAATGTGTTAGCGTAGTGATATTCAGGTTTATCATCTGTAGCTCCTTATTCCATTCCGTCTCTACAAACATGCCAAAATCACCAAAACCGGCATTATTCACCAGATAGTCAATTTGTATTTGCTGACTTTTAATCTCATCATAAACCTCCTGAGCGGCAAGAGGTAGCGAGAGGTCTTTGCCTATGGTATAGACCGGGATTTTATACTGACGTTCCAATTCCGCTT
>BJGO01000213.1 GCA_014190535.1 Bacteroidota bacterium
CATTTATGTTGAAGTGCAGCCCTGCTGCGCGACCCGAAGAAGCGTTAAGCGTTTGCTTCCGTTTAGAGTCGGGCAAAGATAATGGCAGAAATATTTTTTGCTTTTTGAAAAATGGGTGCGTGGATAAGGTTCCCATTAAACTCGGGTTGCAACGTTACAAACCAATCGGAACGGGGAGTAGAACGAAAACCGTTGCACAGTGGATTCGATATTACATACTGTGGGGACTGAAATTAAAATCACCATTACAAATAAGCCGCAATGTTATCGCCGCGCATTTCAGCCCATGGATTAACATTTCGGGGAATGAAATTAAGGCTCAATTATATTACCAGAAACAATATCACTTAAACTGCTGCCATTATTAGCAAGGAAATTTAAGTTACAGAATTCAATTTTTAAGTTCCCATTATTATTTGTTACATAAACGTCTTGGTTTTCAACGCATCCCCAAAATGTGCTGTTTTTAGTAATACCTATAAAAACTTTATTATAATCACCATCTGCATTATCCATGCTATAATTATCAGTCGTTTTGTAAATACCTGTTTTGATGTTTTGTGTATTCCAACTTGGGTGAAAATAAATTACGCATGAACCCGCAATACCATTTGCCGTTAGGGTTTTTTGGTTAGTAACGCCGTCTATTGTTTCAATTACACTAATGTATTCGTTCGTTCCTTGATTATTAAACGACGTAGTATTTAAATCTATGCTGCAATCTGGATTGCCTTGTTTTAATAATACATCCACAAAAACTTCATCAAAAACCTCGCAAGCATCATCTTCTAAAGTATACAGATGTAATTTGTAGGTTCCTCGGTGTCTCATTCCAACTTCTTCAATAATATTTTCAGGGTCTTGACTATCGAAAAAGTTGGGGCCATCCCAATTGTAGATTCGGAATCCTCCAACTTCTGGAGCGCTGATAGTCATTAAATCGCCAACGGTCACGGATATTGGAGCACTAATTTTTACATTTTTTATTGCTTTGCATTGTCGCTTTGCTTCTCGATTACAGCTTAAAAAAAGCACAATTAGTGGAGTTAAAACAAGATTTAAGAAAACCTTTGGCTGCATAAATAGAAAATCTAATTATTTATCTTTTAAAAATCATATAAAACTAGCTTTAAATAGACAAGTTGCGTTTTTGATTTTATTTTGATATATCCTTCAAATTCCTCCTAAAATTGGTCGGAACGATTAGTTTGCAGCATTTTTAGCTCTTACTTTTTCTAATCTTTTAGCATATGATTTATAGAAAGGACCGAATGCGGCTCCCTGATAACCAATAGGATATTTTGTTCCAGTTGAACGGTCGGTAAGGGTTCCAGAATATGACCAATATGCAGCCATTCTTGTATTTCCAGAGCCACTTGCCTCATTCCAAAATGCTCTTGGAGTAAAAACGTACCTATATTTATCTACATCATTATATTTTTCATCAAAAGTATCCACCATCACAAATTTTCCTTTATAATGATCGGTGAAAACGTCTTTTATTTTTTCATTTTGCCGTTTCATCTTTGTTAATTTTAAGATAATCAGCGTAGTTTCTTTTGATCCATAATCGGGAGGAACACCCTCATCATCTTTTAATATGGAGTAAGATGAAATAAAAATAGCTGTCACGATTAACATTGTAATAGAAATAAAGTTTTTCATTTTGTGTATCAGTCCTTAAGTTATTATTTATTATTAATGCTTATAAACCTAAATAAAATTCGGAAGTTTTAACCCCTAGATTATTAATCAATCAAACTTTTTCACCTGCTCCTATTAAGCTCGGTTTGTAACCGAGCGGCTTCAGAATATTGCGGATTGCATCCGTTTCTAAAACCTGTAGCCCGTGTGGTTATCCTTATCTAAATTTAATTAGTCCAATTTATACCGAGCCGGCAATGCAAATCGATTGGAACGGTAACCATATATAATTTCTTTATTTCCAGCTAACCGTACCAATCAGCCTTGCCAGGTCTTCTTTAACATAATTCAGTACCGGCGCTATAGAATCTATGTTTGGCGTATTCCGGAAATACAGGGCTCCTCGTATAAAATGACGATTGCTGTCTGTAACAAAAAACTGTACGTTGGATGCGGCATTACCACCCACATCATAATACAGGCCGTAAACATCCGGCTTAGGGTGTATGCTTATGGGGTTGATGTATTCCGCTTTGATGGTATGTTTATAACTCAGCGTATGGGCATCTTCAATCAGGCGTCCTAAATCCTGTTTGCCGTTCATGGTTTTATAGCTTAAAAAGATGGTGCCGTTGAGTTCATCCAACTCCAGATTCATCCAACAGGGATTATCCGGTACGGTATCTAAAAAAACGGTATCCTTATACAACTTTGCATACGACGGATATTCAAACGTGAAGGGGCAATCCTCATTCTGGTATTGCAGGGGAGCCTTGCGCTCCGGTAAACTGATACGGTAGTAGCCGCGTTGTTTTGGTGTGTATTCATGTTCGCAGGCCGTTATGGTCAACAACATGGCTAAGGATAGATAATAAGAAAAACGCATACTATTCATCTTCGGTAAGGTGAGTAACCTTTACTTTTTTAACCCGGTGTTTATCCACGGAGATGATTTCAAAACGATAGTTCTTATAGGATACTTGTTCTTTCTCCTCGGGCATTTTGCCGCTGAGTTCCATAACCAGACCGCCCACCGACTCTACATCACCTTTTACATCATCAAACGGAAAGTTTTTAATGCCCATTACTTTATATATATCGTTCAACAGTGTTTTGCCCTCAAAAATGAAGTTATGGTCATCCAGTTTTGTGAAATCCATTTCCGTCTTATCATCCAGTTCATCACGTATCTCGCCAATAATTTCTTCCAAAATATCTTCCAGCGTAACGATACCCGCCGTACTGCCGTATTCATCTATCACAATAGCCAGATGAATCATTTTCTTTTGAAACTCAATCAATAATTCTGCAATTTTTTTACCTTCAGGTACAAAGAATGCCTCACGAATCAAATTGTTCCATTTATTGTCGGCGCCCTGTTGTAAAAAAGCCAGCAGGTCTTTTGTGTATAATACCCCGATGACATTATCCAGCGATTGCCGGTAAACCGGAATGCGGGAGTAGCCACTATCGCGCACCATACGAACCACGTCCTCAAAGCTCAGTGACTCATTCAGTGCCACCACATCGGGGCGCGGCCGCATAACCTGTTTAACCTGTATACTGCCGAATTTCATGACTCCTTTCAGCAACTGAACCTCCTGTTCCTGTCGGGCATCCTGATTGTCTTCTGCCTCCTGCTCCATGTCTTCAAGATCTGATTCGGTAAGGTTACTTACGGTTTCGTCTACCTTTTTCTCGGAGTATATCATCAGGCGGGCAAAGGGTTTAATAAAAAAGTAAAACAGCGACAGGCCCGGGAGTAATAGCAGGGTCCA
>BJGO01000214.1 GCA_014190535.1 Bacteroidota bacterium
CAGATCGTGATCAACATAAACACGTGCCTCCGGGAAGCATTTCTCCAAAGCTTCTACAATGATTTTATTCTTTTGTGCACTCGAGCAACCGGCTCCATAAAATGAAACAGCAGTTATTGGCTCTGTATTGGGAAGGTGTCTCAGCAGTTGAAATTCGAGCGACTGATAAACCTGATCTGTACTGACGAAGTAAGGGTTATAACCTTCGGTTTTGAATAGTTGTCGGGAACCATCTTGACCTAATAAACACCAGGTGGCTTTTGTAGATCCGGAGTCTGCAATTAATTGTGCCATAGAAAATTAAATGTGCTGCAAAATAGCAACATGATTTTTTATTGTTACCTGTACGTCATCGTATTCATAAATATGTTCCAAATGGCTACTTGGTGGGGTGCCGCATACCTTTTTAATATACCATTGGCGAGGCTTTAAATATAATTTCTCCAATTGGTAGTCTTGTAATAACGCCATTTGTAACAACTTTTTTGGTAATCTTTTGTATTGTGATTTTAATGCTGGAAGTTCTGCCGGGTACAAACAGTATTATATCTCCCTCAACTACTGCATACCTGTAAATTTCCATAACGGAAATTATGTTGTCGTGCGTTGTTGCAGATCGTTAAACACACTTTTTTCTTCACCGTTTTTTTTATCAATTTGAACGACGATATGTTTTTGTCCGGCATTAACAATAAAGTCATTCACCAGGTCTATGATGTCCTGATCTATAAAGTTACAGCGGGTTGCATCAATCCGCACCGTTGAATAAGGCGGTATTTTTTTTAGAATCTTTTTGAGGTGTCCTTTATTGATGAAGGTGGCATCTTTATTAAAACGCAGGATGTGCATGTCCTTATCCTGTATTACGGTAACGGCTGAATTAAAATTTGTGTGAATCACAAAAAATATTCCGGCCGAGCAACCAATAATAATTCCGGTTAACAAATCCGTAAATACAATGGCCAATATAGTAATAATAAAAGGTAGAAATTGATTCCAGCCCTTTTGATAATACTCGCGGAATAATTCAAACTTGGCGAGTTTATATCCGGTAAATATGAGTATGCCGGCTAATGAGGCCTTAGGTATTTTATTTAATAGTTCCGGCAGGAAGAGTACAAAAAGTAGTAATAAGACGCCGTGAAAAATAGCAGATAGTTTTGTGCGTGCGCCGGCCATAACGTTGGCAGAACTTCTTACAATAACCGAGGTTACTGGCAATCCTCCCAGCAAACCCGAAACGATATTGCCCGTCCCCTGAGCGATCAGCTCTCTGCTGGAGGATGTAATATTTTTTTCAGGGTCGATTTTATCTACGGCTTCTATGCTCAGGAGTGATTCGAGTGAAGCGACGATGGCTATCGTGAAGGCTGTAATCCACATCGCCTTACCGGTGAATAATGCACTCCAGTCCGGCTTGGGTGTCGCATCATATAGGGCAGTAAGGGAACTTAGTACCGGTAGATTGATCAGTTTGTCGCCACCCAATTTGAAGTTTGCCGAACAGAACTCATTTATGATGATACCCGCAATCACAACAATTAATGCCGGGTGAATGATTTTAAAGAAACCCAGTTTTTTAATATTCCCGGAATCACCGATGAACAATATGGCAATGGAAATGATACCAATTACCATAGACATCGGACTAATGAAATTAACGGCCTGAAATAGATTGTTAAACACGTTTTTACTTTCGGGATAGATGAAGTCGATTGAAACGGGCTTCTCGATATCAAAACCAATCAGATGAGGAAATTGCTTGAGTATCAGAATAATTCCGATAGCGGCAAGCATGCCTTTTATGACGGCATTTGGAATAAAATCTGCAATCTGTCCTGCCCGTAACAGACCGAGCATGATTTGTATAACCCCGGCAATAACTACGGCAGTCAGAAAAACGTTAAAGGAGTTCAGCGTAACGATTGCTGAAGCAACAATAGCCGTAAGACCTGCGGCCGGGCCGCTTACACTTAAATTTGATTTACTGATCAAACCCACTACTATTCCACCTACAGCACCGGCAATAATCCCGGAAATAGCCGGGGCATCTGACGCTATTGAAACACCTAGACAAAGAGGCAAGGCCACCAGAAAGACAACGACAGAGGCCGGGCCATCGTGAAGTATGTTGGAACGTATGGATTTTTTGTCGGGCAACTTGAATTACAACAATATTAGTCAATCACAAGCGAATAATGAATTAGTAAAAAGTCTATTCATTGCATACGAATCAACTTATTCCAATTCGTCTATATTTGCCGCTCCTTATCATAATTATGACAACAAGAAAAATAGCATTCCGTCAGGCACTGCGTGAAGCCATGCAGGAAGAAATGCGGCGCGACAGCCGGGTGTTTCTGATGGGAGAAGAAGTTGCTGAATATAATGGTGCATACAAAGTTAGCCAGGGCATGCTGGATGAATTTGGCGCCAAGCGTGTGATTGATACACCGATTTCTGAATTAGGTTTTGCCGCCGTTGGTGTTGGTGCCGCCATGAATGGTGTAAGACCCATTGTTGAGTTCATGACCTGGAATTTTGCCCTGCTGGCCATTGATCAAATCGTTAACTCAGCCGCAAAAACTTTGAGTATGAGTGCCGGACAATTTGGTTGTCCGATTGTATTCCGCGGGCCTTCGGCCTCTGCCGGACAATTAGGTGCTCAGCATTCTCAGGCATTTGAAAACTGGTATGCCAATGTACCGGGGTTAAAGGTTATTTCGGTATCAAATCCATACGATGCTAAAGGTTTGTTGAAGTCGGCCATCATTGATGATGATCCGGTTGTGTTTATGGAGTCGGAAGTGATGTATGGCGATATGGGTGATGTACCCGAAGAAGAGTATTATATCCCTATTGGTAAAGCAGACATCCGGCGTGAAGGAACCGATGTAACCATCGTATCATTTAATAAGATGATGAAAGTAGCTCTCGCCGCGGCCGATGAATTGGCTAAGGATGGCATAGAGGCCGAGGTTATTGATTTAAGAACGATACGTCCGCTTGATCACGAAACCATCATCCGCTCCGTTATGAAAACAAATCGCCTGGTTATAGTTGAAGAAGCTTGGCCATTTGGATCGGTTTCAACTGAAATTACCTACAGAGTACAAAAAGATGCATTTGATTATTTAGATGCTCCTATACGACGCATTACCACAGCCGATACATCCTTGTCTTATTCTTCAGTTTTTGTTGAGGCTTTTCTGCCAAATCCAGCCAGAGTCATTCAATGTGTCCGCGAAGTATTATACAAATAGGGCTTCATACACACAGTATATAAAATAAAAAGCTCGGTCAACTGA
>BJGO01000215.1 GCA_014190535.1 Bacteroidota bacterium
AGGGGTGGGATGGCACCTACAAGGGCGAGTTACAGTTTCCGGCGGTGTATGTGTATTACATCGAGGGCGTTTGTACCAACAATCAAAAAATTGTGAAGCAGGGCAATGTGTCGCTGATACGCTAAGAAAAAACAAAACCGAATGAAATAAAAAAGCCGCTTCACAGAAGCGGCTTTTTTATTAATAAACTTACTTGGAGATATTCGCTGATCAACTATGATCATGGTGTTAGGCCTCATTTAATCTTATCTCATCATTCTTTGAATCTTTCACACGCTAAAGCCTCTGCGTAATCATTCATCAGTCACAACATATTCGCACGAGGAAACGGTGCTCGTGATTGAACCTATGCCATTTTATTGTATAGCAAATATCATAGCGTAACCGTTATAGTATTTAAGCTAAGGATTAAAATGATTGTCGTACGGTAAGAAGCCAACGCATCTTAACAAACTCGCCTTCCTCGAAGGGTGGGCGATTGAGCCAAAGCGGCATATCGAAGCGTATGGTTAAATCATCTACTTCATCGAGATACCAGAATCTTTTGATTACCAAAAGAACACCGGCTCCGGCATCGGCACGTGGTGCGGCCACCAGCTGATCGCCTTTGTTATTCCGGTACATCATGGTGCCGGCATCTGCAAACAGGTAAGGCTTGAGTGAAAATGAATTACGTGTCAGCTTGGGTTGAAAGCGAATCAGTCGATGCAGATAACATTCGGCACTGAATGAGGCACCACTGCTACCGGTATAAATCGGATAGGCTGTAAGGTCATTACCCTGCTGACTGATAGCGGTATAGCCGGCGTAACCGCGGAGGTTTAGCCCGCCGCCATATTGAAAACGATTGGTTACTGCACCATAATTAGTCCAGTCTGCAGGAAAAAATGCCTGACTGCGCACATACTTATCGTCCATAAGCGTTTCCGGATTGGCTCCCGCGAGATACAATCGCGATTCAAAAGGTATATTGTCGGAGCCATACTGCACAAAGAATCGGGTGTCGATATCCAGTTTGCCCGGCTTGTTTCTGTTAATCACCTCAAGGTTTATCCACGAGAACTGCTGTTTACTCAGTAGGGTAGAACTGACTGCACTCCATTTCATCACGCCGGTACCGTTTACATAACGATACTTGTGAGTGAAAATAAGACGCAGGGTATTGTTCCAGGCATCGTAGTTCCAGAGGTTGTTATAAAGCAGATAAGAGGCGCCGTTGATATCGGAGGAGCGATACATTTTTTTTATGCCGTACTCGAGCAAATTATTTTTATTGAGTTGGGTTTCAAAACCGATGTAGCCGCCGAGTAATCCGTCCAGGTAGCGGGCTTTGATGCTTATGTCGGTATGATTCATCAGGCCGGGCAGTGGGTTCGTGTAATCGAGATTCACATGTATGGGAGCTATAGCCGTTTCATTCGGATTTATATCGTTCAGATACGATTGTGCCAAACCGGTATTATACCAAATAGTCGCATTAAACTTGTGCAGGTAGTTCATATAATTACCGTTCAGGTGAATACCGGCTTTGATGCCATCCACATTATTCAGCCATACATCGGGACGCCACTTGATGACATAATGTTTCCATTCGGGCATATTGCTGATATGCGAATCAAAGCGCCACTTCACGGGCAGTCGGCTGCTGTTATTCAGCAGATTGATATCCGCAAGGCGGTAGGTGTCATCCAGTTGAACCGTTTTAATTTTTTGTGTAGCCGGAACGCTAAAGGTGTAGGTTGGCTGAATTTTATCCCAGCCGTACCACTTGGGTAATACGTTCACTTTGTTGGTATCCACCGCTTTCACATACCAATTGTTGGGTATGTGAAAGGATTGCTTACTTCCGTCTTTATAAGATATCGTTAAATCAATCGGCGATTCCATTCGCTCCTTGCGTTTTAATTTCACCTGATAGTTGCCTTTTTTACGTTTCACACACGCTACACTATAATCTAATTTCTTATTGGTTTCAAGCCATTGATCGAAGAACCAGTTGAGGTCCACTTTGGTATATTGAATAATACTGTTCCTGAAATCTTCGACATAAGGATGGCAGAACTTCCACTGATTGAAATAATGCTTCATCGCCTGTGAAAATAAACTGTCGCCCAGCACATACTGCAGGTTCCAGAGCATGGTTGCCGTTTTGTAATACACATGCCTATAGCCACCACCGTGATTTAGTGCGCCGTTAAAACCATCGCTGATTTGATTTATCGGGTCATCAACACCACGCATCGCATCGTTGATATAGGCATAATAGTTTTCAGAGTACCGGGTATCCATTTCGTCTTTGAACCGGGCATATAATTTCGATCGGTACTGAGGCTGAATGGCGTTGGGGCCGTCTATCTTCAATTGTGCCCAGCACTGAATAAACTGTGTAAAGCCTTCATCGAGCAGGGCACGGTACGTTTCATTATTACCAACCATACCGAAAAACCACTGATGACCAACTTCGTGTGCAATCAAATCGCGGTAAGCGGGATTGTAGCCCCCATCAAGCGTTAGCATAGGATATTCCATTCCATCACGTGCGTCGGCCACAATAATTTTGGGCCAGGCATAGTATCCAAAATCTTCTGAATAGGTTTTAATGACCATAGCCGTGAACGAAGCGGCATTATACCAACCGGCGGCATGAGGCTCCTGAACCAGCGCCACCACCCGTATGCCCTTCCAGTTCACCTCTCCGATGCGGTAGTTTGGATCGGCAGTAAAGGCAAAGTCGTGCACATTCATTGCTTTGTAGTGCCACGTTTTTCTGTTGTTTTTATCGTAGGGAGTAATTACGGAGGGTGCCGATTCCCAGGGTTTATGAATAAAATTTTTAATGTCGAGTTTAGCTCGAAGTTCATCAGGCAATACTACCGACTCATTCTGTAGTTCGCCGGTAGCTTCTACAACATAATCCGAGGAGAAGGTGAGCTTCACATCAAATACACCGTAGTCTCCGTAAAATTCTTTACCCAGATGTTGGTAGGTATCCCAACCCATTTTTCTGTCGTACACACAAATCCGCGGGTACCAGTGAACCCCATCGTAGTGGGTACTGCCATAAGAATCAAATTTTTTAAATCGTCTGCGTTGTGATCCGTTATCCCACCAGGTGCTAAAGGTGATATCGAATGTAACGATCTCTCCCGGAAGAATAGCCTGCACCGGCAACACTTTAACCACACTGAAATCCTGAATCGTTTTTAGTTCCACACCACGTTGCTTGATGGAATGCATAATGCACCCCTTGCCTTCGGCTTCATATT
>BJGO01000216.1 GCA_014190535.1 Bacteroidota bacterium
CGGGTGTAAGCACGAACAGCATCAAAAGAAGAAAAACAAACCGTAGCGTCGTCATCGGGTGCACCACAAACGTAATTTATGCGGTAATATTTTGTGTTAAGTGTTTGAGATGATAAATAGCCTCAACCGGATTTTTGGCACTAAATACCGTATTGCCGGCCACCAAAACATCGGCCCCCGCCTCTACAAGCCTTTTGTGATTATGTAAATCAACCCCACCATCAATTTCAATCAGTGCTTTACTGTTGCGGCGCAGTATCAGTTCTTTAAGTGTGGCAATTTTAGAATATGTATTCTCTATGAAGCGTTGCCCCCCGAATCCGGGATTGACACTCATGATCAAAACCAGGTCCAGCTCTTCGATGCAATCCTCGAGTTGCATAACTCCGGTATGGGGATTTAGAGACACCCCTGCTTTCATTTGATGTTGATGAATCTGCTGTATAGTGCGGTGTAGATGGGTGCTGGCCTCCAGATGAACCGTGAGCCAGTCGGCACCGGCTTTTGCAAAATCGGCAATATATTTTTCGGGCTCAACAATCATCAGGTGCACATCGAGTGGCTTGGTGGTGTGTTTTTTCATAGCCGCAACTACGGGCATACCGAAGGTAATGTTTGGAACAAATCGACCATCCATCACATCACAATGAATCCAGTCTGCTTCGCTCTTATTCAGCATATCGAGTGTTTCAGCAATGCGACTGAAGTCAGACGAAAGCATAGATGGTGCTATCAAAGGTTTCATAAGTGGGTAAAAATACAACAAGACAAACGGATACGTGCGGCCTAATGTATCTATGGTTTACACGGTACCACCGCTGGTGGTCATCAAAAAAGCATCTGATTAGGAGGCTTTTTTAGATGTTGTTTTGGTTTATAACTATTCTTTAATAACCTTGATAACACGGGTATCGAGACCATCGGCAAGTTGAAAAAGAAAGATACCCGGTGACAGATCGTTTATATTAAGTATGAATGTGTTTATACCGATGTATCGCACCGCGAGAGCTAATTGTTTATGCTATTTAATAGTCGGGAGCGACTTATTCGTGTGTAGTTAATCTTTTACACATCGAACACTGCAACCGGCTCGTCTGTCGAAACTGTTTCCGGACATGGTATTGTTATTATAGCTTAGAAAATAAGTGCCTGCGGCATTGGTGCCACCTACCTGAGAACTCCACCAGTAACCTGAAAATCCTATACCAACAAAAGAACCAAACATGTCACGATAACCACCGGGTATACCTGAGAATCCTGAGCTATTTGTTGCATCGGTATTTGGAGCCTTCCATATACCATCTAGTGCTTCTACGGTACCGGTTGATTTCATTTTACCACCGGAAATGTTAGGATTAGATGCATTATTCAGCGCATCAATCAGGCTATTCCATTCCGAATTGTCGGGCACATGCCAACCGGTGGGGCAAATGCCTCTTGCATCTGCAACAGCATAATGATTATATATTTTCCCATATGGGCAGTTATTGGCAACACTATCATTCTGAACGAAACAGGAATAACCGGTTAATAGGGCCAGATTCCAACCGGAATTTGATGTAACTACAGGTATCATATCTCCGTTACGGTATCTGAATGTTTTAAGATTTTCGGCCATCCACTCTTTGTTATTGATTACAATAGTTTTATAGGTATATCCCGACTGATCGGTCATTGTGCCATAAGTAAGTGCAGGGTTATGAATAAAATTCGCCCCGCAGGTATGCGTTCCGATAACGGGCTGTCCGATAACTTCTCGAATGAGCGTGCAGGTCTTACCTCCAATATTCAATGCAAATAGCGCATTGCCTCCTGCAGATGGTGTTCCGGTAATCGTATAGGTTAATGTTCCGTTACCATTGGCAAAGTTTCCACCCAATACCGTTGCCGTTAAGCCGGTAACTCCGGTAGATTGTGTTGCTGAGGTATAATACGCACCTCCGTTTCCTCCGGTATAGGAAATTACGCTACTCACGCTAAAAGCAAGTGCACCCTGATTGAGAGTTCCACTGTTAACGGCAGTGCCACATTCTAAACTATTAATGGCGCCATAGGAACTGTTATCCTTAATACAACGTACCGCAAAACCACTGCGTTTACCAAAGTTGGGATTACGGGTTACACTGTTGGAATTGTTTATCATGCTTCGAACGATTGCAAGCGATGGGTCGCTGTTGTTTTGTGATGATGACCACAGGAATAAGTTTACTCCCGGATTAAAATAATTACCTGATGCATTACGGTAACCGATGGGAATCCCGGAAAAACCGGAGCTGTTGGAACTGCTGAACGTCGCTGACCAAAAGCCGGTGGTGTCAAAGACTATACCCGAAGATTTTAATGCATCCGCCGCAGTATTGGTTGATGCACCGCCATTTGCCGTTGGATCAATAAAATTAATCAGGGTACTCCATTCATCATCAGATGGCACATGCCACCCTGTTGGACAAAGCTGACGGGAGTCAACACAGGCATACCAGTTGTATAGCTTACCATATGGGCAAGCGTAACTGGCATCATCAACAAAATGATTCCAGGCCCCTTGTGTGGTATTCGTCCATACCGAATTACTTAAACCCGTAGTTATGGGATCGCCGTTGCGATAGATGCTGGTATTTAAATGTTCAGCCATCCACTCCTGCGTACCTATTACAATTGTTCTGTACGTATTACCCTGTTGGTCGGTCATCGAGCCATAGGTTTTGGCCGAGTTGTGTACGTTTGGTGCTCCACAGGTATGCGCCGTTATACCGGTTTGACCAAAGCTGTTAACCGTACGACTTAATGCACAGGTCTGGCCGCCAATATTTAATGCAAAACTTGCCGTGCCACTCGCTGACGGGGTACCGGCAATAGTATAAGTAAGGTTTCCTGCGCCGCTAGCAAAATTGCCCACCACAAGCGTTGCCGTTAGGCCGGTAACACCTGTTGAGGTAACCGATTGTCCGCTGTATGTACCTCCGTTACCTCCGGTATAGGGCACAACACTGCTTACGCTGTTAGCCGCAGAGCCTGCTGTTAAGGTGCCGTTGTTCACCGCATCTGCGCAGCCCAGGTTACTGATTACGCCGACTAATGTAGTACTGAAACTCAGTATCGCTGAATAAGGAGAAAACTCATCCGGATTACTGTTGCATTTAGTCCGTATCTGATATTCGTATGCTGTGCCCGGTATCAGATTCTGTATGGTGGTGGTAGTTTGTGTACCGTTG
>BJGO01000217.1 GCA_014190535.1 Bacteroidota bacterium
GTTTGCACAGAGGTCTGCAACTGTGTGATCACTGGCGTTTTGATGAAGACACGGAGACCCTGCAACAATGGAAGAAATATGCAACTCTGCATAAGTCGCTGTTTCCCTATATCTACACGCTTGCGCAACAGGCCGTTGATTCCGGATGGTCTATGGTACGACACCTTGCCATGTACTACCCTTCCGATACCATCAGCATCAATCAGGATTTTGAATTTCTGCTTGGCGATCGCATCCTCTCCAGTCCGGTGATTGATGAAAACCCTGACATAGGGCGTGCTTCGATGGATGGCGCAAGAACGACATGGCGTGTGTATTTACCCGATGGGAATTGGTATCATTACTGGACTAATAAAAAATATAGCGGAGGTAAATATTACGATGTGCCTGCGGCTCCGGGCTTTCTGCCTATGTTTATTCGTGAGGGACGAATAATACCCACCTATCAAAAAGATGCAGACACCTTTGTTCAGGGTGTGGAGGATCCGGCAATTAAAGACTTTGAATATGTAAACGATGCCATCACGATCTACTTTTATGGCTATGGTTCAGACCGATTTACGCTATGGGACGGAACAGTAATAGATTGCACTCGCCTGCCCGGGCACACCGGAACATACAAGGTATCGAACGATACCGGCAGAACCTATCAATGCCAGTTTATTGATTAAGCTTAATACTAAACAATCCCGCCTGCCTTCAGCATACGCTCATGACCACTGATATCTTTACGTAACTCCGTATGACTAAAATAGGATTGGAACAGACTTAGGACTCGCTGTGCATAATCCTGATGCATCTCAACCATAACTACACCTTCGGCTCTGAGCGTTCTTTTTGCAAATCGAATTACAGCCTCATAGTATTTTAATGGCTCATCATCCGGCTCAAACAGCGCAAGATGTGGCTCATACTCGATCACCTGTCTATCCAGCACAGCGGCCTCCCGAAAAGGGATGTATGGCGGATTGCTGATGATCAAATCAAATTCAGGATAGTTTTTTTGCGGCGAGGTCATATCATCATGAATCCACTGCACCGTACTTGAATATCGTTTGGCATTTGTTGCGGCTACAGCCAGGGCATCCTCGGAGATATCCATTCCATAATAGTTCAGCGAAGGGTACAAGGCAGAGAGTGCAATCGGTATACAACCACTTCCGGTGCCGATATCCATAATCGTTAACGCCTCTCCGCGATTGGCAATGCGCTCTGCCAGCTCATCATCCGCCCAGCTGACCAATTCCTCGGTTTCAGGACGTGGTATAAGAACGGCAGGGCTAACATGCAGAATCATCTTGTAGAAATGAGCTATGCCGGTGACATACTGTAAAGGCTCGCCCTGAATCATCCGATCTACTGCCTGATGTATGCGTTGCATCTGATTTGGAGTGAGTGCATCGGCACGTATCAGCCATCCTGATGACAAGCCCAGCAAATCTTCAAAAAGGGCGTTCACAATCACACGCAACTCATTAGGCGTGTATGCATTTTTTAACTGCGCTTCCACAAATTCACGAGCCGCTGTGGTGTTCATAAAGGGACTAAAGTACGTGATATAAACTTACCTTTGCGCAAGCGTGATCAACCCGATGTATATGCAGCGATGTATAGACCTTGCCTTACAGGGCGCAGGCCGCGTTGCTCCCAATCCTATGGTTGGTGCCGTGCTCGTTTACCAAAACCGAATTATTGGCGAAGGTTATCATACAGCCTATGGAGCGGCGCATGCCGAAGTGGAAGCCCTACGCGCAGTAACTCCCGAAAACAGGCACCTCATTCCCCTTTCAACGCTATACGTTAATCTCGAACCGTGTGCGCACCGGGGAAAAACGCCTCCCTGCACCAATCTGATCCTTGAACACCGAATACAAACAGTTGTTGTAGGGCAAACCGATCCGAATCCGCTGGTTTCGGGTAAAGGCATTTCCATATTACGTGCAGCCGGCCTGGATATTCATACCGGCATCCTGGAGCAGGCCTGCGAACAATTGAACAAACGCTTTAATACATACCATCGTTTAAAACGTCCCTATATCATATTAAAATGGGCACAAACAGCAGATGGCTTTATCGCTACTGAAAACGGCAGACGTGAATCAATCAGTGACCACACGTCGCAGATCATCCTGCACCAATGGCGAGGGCAGGAGCAAAGTATTCTGATAGGCTATCGTACTGCACTGCTTGATAATCCATCTCTCAATGTTCGTTTATGTAAGGGTAATCATCCTATTCGTTTAGTGATTGACTATGAAAATATGTTGCCTCGACACCTGAATCTTTTTGATGGCTCAATACCCACTTATATATTTACGACATCATCAAAACGTCAGCATAACGACAAGATATTGGATAAAGATCGCCTCTACCCATCGTTCATGGATGAATTGTATAAACTGTCGATTCAGTCTGTACTGGTTGAAGGAGGCGCGGCTTTGCATCAACAATTAGTTTCTGAACAGTTGTGGGATGAAGCACGGGTGTTTCAAAGTCCAATGTATCTGGGTGCTGAACAAGGCGTACAAGCTGTTTCACTTAAGGGTTCACCCGCAGAAACACATACATTAAATAAAGACAAGCTCCTTATCTATTTCAACTCATGATCTACATACTGCTTAGTATAGTCAGTTCAGCATACCTGATTATAGCTTTCAAGTTTTTTGAACGCTTTAAAATCAATCTGTTTCAGACCATAGTAATGAATTATGTCACCTGCGTAATTACCGGTTGCATTGTAGATCGCCACATACCGGATTATTTGGAATGGTCTGGACTACCCTGGTTTGGCAATGCCGCCTTTCTTGGCTGTTCCTTTATACTTTTTTTTAACCTGATGGGCCATATCACTACACATCAGGGTGTAACGGTTACGAGTATCGCCAATAAACTGTCGCTGGTAATTCCGGTTTGTGTTTCCTTTTGGCTCTATGATGATACCGTTACAGCACTGAAGATTTTCGGTATCGTATTATCGCTCGTTGCCGTTGTGCTCTCTTCCATAAAGGATCATGGACATCAATCTTCTTTTCAGTTGAAACTATTGTTCTGGCCTCTGGTTCTGTTTATCGGGAGTGGCATTAACGATTCCTTTGTAAAGTATGCTCAGGTTAATCTCCTTCAACAGCATGAGTTTAATGCATACAATATCGCCATCTTTTCATTTGCCGCCACCATAG
>BJGO01000218.1 GCA_014190535.1 Bacteroidota bacterium
AATTTCCAACGGCCTGATGAGCGTAAAACGCAAATCCAAAAAGCAAAAAGAAAAGAAACTGCCCAAGCTGAACAAAGCCTTGCAGGGTTTTGATATTTTTCTTGATGAGTTTGGCCGAGTAAAAACCAATGAGAACCTTGACCATATTAATAATTTTCTTAATCAGAATCTTGTTGATTTAAAACTGGAGGAGAAAGCCCTTAAGGAGGAAAACGCCAAAATCAAAACATCCGGCAAAACCAAAAAGAAATGAGCATCGAAAAAAAGAAAAGACCGATACGCATATTAGTGGCTAAGGTTGGCCTCGACGGCCACGATCGAGGCGCCAAGGTTATTGCATCCTCCCTGCGCGACGCCGGCATGGAAGTAATTTACACCGGACTGCGTCAGACCCCCGAAATGGTTGTTCAGGCTGCCCTGCAGGAAGATGTGGATGCCATTGGAGTGAGCATACTGAGCGGTGCTCATATGACCGTGTTTCCACGTATCCTAAAACTGATGCACGAACAGCAGATGAATGATGTACTGCTTACCGGCGGCGGCATCATACCCGAAGAGGATATGAACCAACTTAAAGAAATGGGTTGTGGCGAATTATTTCCTCCGGGCACAACAACATCAGAAATCGTCAGCTATATCACCCAATGGGTGCATACACACCGCAATTTCTAAATTTAACCAAACAACTAATTATGGCTTTTAACACCCTACTGACAGCAAGCAACAACGGTATCTATTCCATAACCATTAACAGGCCCGATAAAATGAATGCGCTGAATATTGAGCTGATCGGAGAGCTGGAGCGCGCGTTGGATGAGGCTATCCAAAGCGATGATGTTCGTGGTATCATTATTACGGGTACGGGCGATAAAGCATTTGCCGCCGGAGCCGATATCGCAGAATTTGCATCGTTTCGGGCTGAACAGGCTAAAGCACTTGCCGAAAACGGTCACCGCATATTTAATAAAATTGAACAATGTACCAAGCCGGTAATAGCCGCAGTAAATGGGTTTGCCTTAGGCGGCGGATGCGAGCTGGCCATGTCGTGCCACATGCGCATTGCCTCTACCCACGCGCAGTTCGGGCAACCGGAGGTTAAACTGGGTGTGATACCCGGATATGGTGGTACCCAAAGACTGGTGCGATATATAGGCCGAGCCAGAGCTACGGAGTTTCTGCTTACAGCCGATATGATTGATGCAGGCACTGCACTGCAGCTTGGACTGGTAAATTATGTAACCGCTCCCGATCAGCTTATGATTAAATGCGAGGAAATAATGAAGAAAGTTGCCGGCAAGAGTCCGCTTGTTGTGAAGCAGGTGCTCGACTGTGTGGATGCCTACTACCACAAACAAACTGACGGCTTTGAACTGGAAATACAGGAATTTTCCAACTGCTTCAATACCGATGATTTCAAAGAAGGCACATCCGCATTTCTGGAAAAACGCAAGCCATCTTTCAAAGGTACATAGCGCCATTACTTACCGCGTTTATTTATATACCTGTTGCGATAAAAAGTATCAGCATTTTTAAATGCGATTCATATCATTCGTGTTGATTGAATAATATGTATTCAACTGTACGAGGCCATGATACCAAAAGGCCTTTCTTTTTTAACTGATAAGAATCATAGTTCAGGTTGATCTATCCCATTTTTTTCTGCACGTGAGCCGGGTACGTTTGTACCATCAAAAATCATTTCTTCACAATTAAACACATTAAAAAAAATGTCAAATTTAAATCTCACAAGAAAAGGTTTGGCCCCCACTCGGTCAAACGACCTGTTTGATTCAGGTAATTTTTTTAGCCCATTTTTTTGGGACTTTTTTGGAAACGGCAGTTCCACAGCGCTTGATCTCGCTCGACAGATACCGTCGGTAAACATCAACGAAACCGAGAAGGATTATCAGCTGGAAATGGCGGCTCCCGGCCTGGAGCGTAACGACTTTAAGGTGGAAGTAGAGCAGGGCGTACTTTACATTAGTTCAGAAAAAGAACTGGAACGGAAAGATGAGCGGAAGAATTATACCCGCAGAGAATATTCCTACAACAGTTTCAGCCGTTCGTTTACCTTGCCCGACAACTGCCTGCCCGATAACATTGTGGCAAAGTATGATAAAGGCATCCTGCACATCACCCTACCTAAAAAAGAAGTAAGTGTTTCAAAACCCACAAAAGAAATCAAGGTTTCATAGTATCGATTCTAAGGTTTTGTATGTAACCGTAAAAAGTCCTGCAAATGCAGGACTTTTTTTTATGATTGAAAGGAATAATAACGGGATGAGGTCTAAGGCTTATACGATACGATCGTTCTGATCAAATTCTTTTACCCCACGTTTCATACGGCAGGTTTCCACGCCATGCCTGATCTGATCAAATTTTTTCATTGAATCGGCAAAACCGAGTAAGCTTATTTTATCGGTACTGCGATCGCTACTAATCATACGTATGTTGCCGATACCCACCATACGTTGCCAGAAAGACGCATCGTATTTTATATCTTTTATGCGGTAGAGTTCAACCGTTTCAATGTGGCGCGTAAAGATGCCTGTAGTTATGATAAGTCGCTGATCGGTGAGTTTATATTTTGTAAAACGTACGGTGAGGTAAATAATCAGCATGATGATAAGACCCAATCCAAAGGCGGCAATCAGAAGGGTAGCCAACAAGTACGAGGCAAAGCGGGTCCAATGTGAGGGATTCTCTTCCCATAACACAACTTCCTGATCAAGTATGGTAGAATTATCCTGCATGATTTTACTTTTTTTTAACTTCGTAAATATAGTTTTTAAGATGGAGTATGTCTTATTAATTCAATCAAGTTGACTAATGCCGGTTTGGAAAAAGTGAACGGAGAACACAGCCTGATAGCCTTAGTATATAACCTGTGAAGAACGATAACGATAATAGGAACAAAAGACATACTGGAAAAACTCAAAAACTGGAAACCGGACTATAAAGGGATAGTCTGTGCGCTAAGAAAACAGACCTCATTAGAAGCGAATAGCGCGAAGATAAAATTAGCGTGGAGCATAGCAGCTTAAAAAATGGCTTCGCTTAAATGAATGTTATGAGGCAACAGAAGCATATAGGAGCAACGAAAAAACACCGTTGCGATACATTGTAAGTTATTTCACAGCCTGACG
>BJGO01000219.1 GCA_014190535.1 Bacteroidota bacterium
CACATCGAATTGAGGGCACTTGAAAAAGGTTATTTGCAGGATATCTATGTTGATGAAGGACAGCTCGTAAAAAAAGGTCAATTGTTGTTTCAGATTATCCCAACGGTATATAAAGCTGAAGCAAATAAAGCGGCCGCAGAACTACAATTTGCTGAGATAGAATATAAAAACACCAAATCATTATCCGATAGTAATGTCGTATCCAAAAATGAACTCGCTTTGGCAAAAGCAAAAATGGATAAAGCAAGGTCGGATTATGAACTGGCTCTTGCTCATCTGGGCTTTACTGAAATACACGCACCTTTTGATGGAATCATCGGACGATTTAATGATGTAAGGATTGGTAGTTTGCTGGATGAAGGTGAATTATTAACCACCATATCCGATAACACCAAAATGTGGGTATACTTTAATGTACCCGAAGCTGAATATCTGAATTATATGAACGTAAATGCGGAAAATAAAACACAGAAAGTGAAACTCAAAATGGCAAACGACCAGATGTTTGCCGAAGAAGGAACCATAGAAACCATAGAGGCCGATTTCAATAACGAAACTGGCAATATCGCATTCAGAGCCATTTTTAATAATAACGATCACATACTCAGGCACGGAGAAACAGGAAATATTCTTATGCCTGTTCCACTAAAGCAGGCATTACTCATCCCTCAACAGGCAACTTTTGAGGTTTTAAATAAAAAGTATGTGTATATCGTAAAACAAGACGGTGTGGTTGAGGCTCGTGAAATTCAAGTACAACAAGAGATGCCGCATATCTATGTCGTTGCATCCGGTCTAACCGTTAATGACGCCATCCTAATCGAAGGCCTCCGTAAGGTGAAAAATGGTGATAAAATTCAGGCTGAGAAGAAATCATTTTATACCATTTTATCCGGTCTAAATCACTTAAAGGCAGAATAATCGTCTGCACTAACAAAAACCGAAAATCCTATGTTTAGTAAATTCATTCAAAGGCCGGTGCTTGCGATATCCTTATCGCTTGCTATCGTTTTCTTAGGCGTTCTCGCCATATTCACAAGACCAATTTCACAATTCCCCGATATAGCACCTCCACGTGTTAATATATTCATTGGTTATCCCGGAGCAAGTGCTCAGGTGCTGGTAGAGTCGACACTAATTCCTCTGGAAAGAGCTTTAAATGGTGTTCAGGGTATGCTCTACTTAACCTCAGATGCAACAAGTGCCGGTGAAGCTACAGTGCAGATAATTTTTGAACCGGGTACCGACCCGAATGCCGCAGTGGTTAACGTTAAAACCAGGGTCGATGCCATTATGACCAATCTCCCTCCACTTGTGCAACGTGAGGGTATCATCATCACACCCATTCAGCCAAGTATGCTTATGTATGTAAACCTTTATAGTAAGGATAAAAATGCTGATGAAAAATTCCTTTATAATTATGCCAGTGTAAATATTATACCCGAGTTACAACGAATAAAAGGTATGGGACGCGCCCAAATATTAGGTAGCAGAACCTATGCTATGCGTGTATGGCTTAAACCGGATCGAATGAGGGCCTATAATATATCCACCGAAGAGGTTATGAAGGCTATGGAGCAACAGAGCATCATTGGTCGTCCGGGCAGGTTAGGACAGGCATCAGGCAAAAGTGCACAGTCCCTCGAATTCACGTTGTCTTACAAGGGACGATTTAACAAGCCTGAAGAATATGAAGACATTATTATCAGAGCCAATCCTGATGGAGAAATATTAAAGCTAAAGGATGTAGCCGAGGTTGAATTGGGTAGTCAGTTTTTTGATATCTATTCAAATAAGGATGGCTATCCATCAGCATCGATAGTACTCAAACAAAACATCGGAACCAATGCAAGCGATGTCATTTCTAAAACGAAAGAAAAGCTAGAAGAACTCAAAAAAGACTTCCCACCCGGAATGCAATATGAAATCAATTACGATGTATCTAAATTCGTTAACGCCTCCATCGACAAGGTAATGCATACACTCATCGAGGCCTTTATCTTAGTGGCTCTTGTTGTATTTATTTTTCTTGGCGACTGGCGCTCAACGCTCATTCCTATTCTTGCTGTGCCGGTTTCCCTCATTGGGGCATTCGTTTGTATGCAAATGTTTGGCTTAACCATAAATCTGATTACGCTTTTTGCTTTAGTTCTTGCTATCGGAATTGTGGTAGATAATGCTATAGTGGTTGTAGAAGCGGTACACGTAAAAATGGCGGAGGAACACCTCTCTCCATTCCAGGCCGTTAAAAAAGTATTGGGTGAAATCGGAGGTGCTGTTATTGCCATTACATTGATTATGACTGCGGTATTTATACCGATTGCATTTATGACCGGTCCCGTGGGTGTATTCTACCGGCAATTTTCGATTACGATGGCAAGCTCCATTATTCTTTCGGGCGTAGTTGCACTCACACTTACACCTGTATTGTGTGCGATTATATTAAAAAATACGCACGGCAAACCCAAACCAAAATCATTGGTAAACCGATTCATTGATTGGTTCAATGCCAAATTTGACGGGGTAACAAATCGGTATGTCAAACTTTTGGGATTTATAGTTAATCGTCGCCTGATAACATATGGTTTTTTATTTGCATTTGCTTTCGGCACTGTTGGTATGAATAACATACTACAGGCAGGCTTTATCCCTAATGAGGATCAAGGTCAAATTTATGCGATCATTCAAACACCCCCCGGAAGTACCCTGGAACGAACAAACGAGGTGTCGCGACAATTGCAGGAAATAGCCGAAGAGATCGAAGATATTCACTCGGTAACTTCACTCGCAGGTTATGAAATATTAACGGAAGGCCGCGGTTCTAATGCCGGTACGTGTTTAATTAATTTAAAAGATTGGGACGAACGCAAACATAATGTCAAAGAAATCATTGAAGAGCTTGAGGAGAAAACAAAGAACATTGGTGCGGTTGTGGAATATTTTGAACCGCCCGCAGTGCCGGGTTATGGTTCTTCAGATGGCTTCTCCCTGCGATTACTTGATAAAAACAGCACCGTAGATTATCAGGAGTTTGATCGCGTTAATACGGAGTTTATGAATGAGTTAAAAAAGAGAAAAGAACTATCCGGTCTCTTTACATTCTATGCCGCCAATTATCCTCAGTATGATATTGTCTTCGACA
>BJGO01000220.1 GCA_014190535.1 Bacteroidota bacterium
CCCAGATCTTCCACTCATTCCCATATTAGCATAGTCCAAACAGCTCGGCCGCGGATTATATTCTGTTGGAGATTGTATGTAGTTCAGTTATTCTTCACATTTTTCATTTAAGTCGGTTGACAGATCTATTCCCCGTGTAATATCCACGAAAAAATAGAATCGTCTGTCATGATACCACGCAGGAGCATCTTGTGGAACAGGCACGATTTGTTCGCACAATTTCGTCCCGTGCAAAATGTCAATCGTGATTTTAGATATTTCACACTGAATATCGCATGAAAGTTCGGATGATGAAATGATACCGTAAATCTTGGATATATATTCAAACGTGCCTGTTCCATCATAGTTGATCGTCATGTTCTTCCGAGATGTATCGTAGTAAAATTGCGCCATTTTATTAAGCATTACCCTGTGTGAAAAATCCACAAAAATGGGATAGAGTCCGTATTTATCCTTATATAAATAGTGATTTGTAAATTCGGGCGAATTTTCAAAGACTCCTGATGTTATTTGATTACGAACGGTTGGATTATTTGGATCGGCAGTCAAGGCATACTTTTTATCAGCAGTGTATATGGACAGAGTTGGGTCAAAATAGTAGTAGGGGGATTTAATCTCCTGTTTTAATTTGGATATAATTTTCCCATCCTTCGCCCCCCAACAAATATACGGACCAATTGCGTATGATATATCACCAACAACGGGTATTGCAGAAAATAGTTCCCAACCTAATTCACCACCAGGCAAATTATAGAAGGAATCTTTCAGGTTCCATGGAGCATCTGGGGGGCATAGCGAAATTTGTTCATCAACAATTTGTGACATAAGCACTGGAATCCAGGTAATTAACGAAGTCATTATAGCTCCCAAACCAATATGTGCAACACCGCAGGATGTGGAATAGGATGCAACCCATCCTGCATATACTGCCAAGGTAACTCCTAATGTTGGCACCGCCGCCTGCGCAGCCGCCGCCGCCGCGTCTGCCATCACCTTTGTACATGCAAGAGTGAGAACCGTTTCAGCGAGGATAATTTTTATCACGTATTCAAACATTTTTTTGACGAATTTACCAATGTATGAAGATGTGGCCCGTTGTATAAGTCTTCCTGCCACGTATCTTAGCCCAGTAGCCACGGATCTTAAAGCAGTTCCAATAGGTTTGCCCTTAAACCCCCCTTTTGAAAAAAACATATTATGTCTGGCCCATTTATCTCCATTGAGTATTTCTAATGAAGTTCGTATAGCAGTCGTTTTGCTCTTTCCTTGAAGTTCTTGCACTTTGACTTTTTGTTTAAGATCGTTCATTCTACTTTCCAAAAGTGCCTGTCCTGCCGGTTTTAAAGTGCCATCCGCATTTTTAAAGCTTGCAGGAATCGTAAGATTTGTAATTCTTCCTCTTTCCGCTTCAATCGCAGAGTCCACTTTGTTTTGTACTTTTACGGGATCGCCCATTTCAAGATCTACCTGTTTTGCTGCATCAGCGTATGATATTGTATAATTAGAGAATGGTTTTGTAACCTCTCTCCCAGCTACGGTCCATTTTGGACGACTTTGTTCCCTAATACTATTAATTGCATCGATTCTTTGAAGGGCCCTTTTATCCGCTGCAGTCAGTCCTACTTCTTTTAAAACCTCTTCTATAATCATAGAAGTATAGAAGTCTTGAAATGCCTCGGCTTGTGTTATTGCTGCCATTGCTCCAGTGCCATACACCGTTGTCTGGAAGACGTTGGAGCGATATGCGTTTTGCCCAGTATCATTGTCATTTTCAATAAAGGTGGCCGGATCGGCGCTTCCAAACAGAACCCTATTATACGATTTTTCATATAGCATGTGCGAAACGTTAGAATGTACATCTCCCCACACCGTATCTTTTGGATCCAATTGTCTATTATCATAGTCCCACGGCATAGGTGCTTGGGGGTCAAATTCGCTCAATTCGGACGCCATATCGTAGAGCTGGACGGTTGTCATTGGTTCAGGAACAGATGGGCTTATTAATTCAGATAAGTTTTTATCCTGATATACCTCATATAATAACGATTCTTCTGGCGATTCATTCGGCAATGTTCCTGGATCCTTTTTTGTACTTAAACATTGATTCGCACACTTATTTTGTTCTACAGAACAGAACGAACCAGAATTTGACGTTTGAAATCCCTCATAGGATAAATATCCGTAAGCACATATGCCAATTAAAAGTAAAAATATTCCTATAAAAAGAAATATTTTTACCCTACTCCCCCACATCTATAAAGATATGATAGATTATATGAATTGCTTCTACCGCAATGTAACGGCGTGTGCCAAAGTTAGGTACACCCTAAGGGTGTACCGTTAGCACCCATTTTTATCCATTTGATCTTTAATGCTATTCATATGTGCTTTAATAGCTTCTGCATTGTCAGGATTTATTTTAGCAATATTATTGTAATTCGCTTGTAAAGAATTATATGTCGTCTTGAAAATATCACACATTTCCACTTTTATATTCGTATCGGGTTTTGATGTAGGATTTTGAAACCCGTCTACCTTGGTAAACATTATGAAACAAAATAGGATTGCGCATATTACGATTGCGAATACTAATTTCATATAACTATCATGTGAAAATATTTTACAGAATATAACCGGGAAATCCAGCTACGGCACACGTGCTGTATCCAAATCCATTATATGCAGTGTAAAGAGTCGTAGAGATGCTGTTCATATTAGAAACTGCTTGACCGACCGTGTTACTCATGTAATTCAGACCCCTTGGCCCAGCAGGTAGACCGTCAAATATGTGTATTGCAGTACTTAACGTATTACACGCGCTCGTTTGTGTATTTGCATTGGTGCAATACAGAGTGGAAATACTCGCAAGATTTGCAGTAGCATCTCTAATAATTTTAATAGAGGAGTGAATTACACAACCAATACTCACTGTAGATACGTATCTCGTGTTGAGTTTCTTGTATGTGATTCCGAAATCTCCGCATACGGTCAATACATCTGATTCAATCACAGCGGGCATAGAATCGGTAGACGGATCATCTATGGTAAATATTCCATCTTCCTCTTGAAATGTTTTTTGTGCAGGGCGCGTAT
>BJGO01000221.1 GCA_014190535.1 Bacteroidota bacterium
AAAATCATAAATTGGCGTATTTATCCGGTGCCCAATCGTAGCTTGTACTCATTATAGCAACGGCAGTTAATAAAATTGTTTTTGTTGTGTGGCGGCTGGTTGCGTTGCGCAAATAGTCCGCTAAAGTGTTTTTTGATATTCATAGTTATTGGGTTTAACTATATATTTTTAAATATATGCGATTTTTTATTACCATAATTTTTGCCTGTTTGGGCTAAAGCCGACAGTAATTAAAATATGATCAAGCTAAAGTACTTTTAAAGCTATGGCTCCCCTTACGCATCGTTGGGTTGATTAAGTTTTTAATTAATAATTAGGTTTAAGTACTGAGTATATTGATGTAAATGCGACCAAAGTATAACTAAAGTGCGAGGCATATAAAAAAGAAACCCCTGAACGTTAATACTGTCAGGGGTTTATAAGTGGTACCCGAGGTCGGAATCGAACCGACACTCCCGAAGGAACACGATTTTGAGTCGTGCGCGTCTACCAGTTCCGCCACTCGGGCAAATTATTCACAAGGTTGGAATCAGGCGCGGCAAATATAGATGAATTATTTAAAGAGCTTGATGATGTCGTTACCATTAGCAAAGAGCATCAATCCAAGGAGCAATACCATACCTACAATCTGTGCATATTCAAGGAACTTGTCGTTTGGCTTGCGTCCTGTTATCATTTCATACAAGGTAAACATCACGTGTCCGCCATCCAAAGCCGGAATGGGCAGAAAGTTCATGAACGCCAAGGCAATGGAGAAAAAAGCTGTAAAGTTCCAGAAGGCAAACCAATCCCATTCGGGTGAAAATGCTTTACCAATGCTAATGAAACCTCCAACGTGCTTGTAACCTTCGGTTTCGCTGTTGAAGATGAGTTTAAATTGTCGGATATAATTCATCAGCGTGTTCACTGCTTTATGATAGCCTGCAGGAAAACAAGTTAGCAGGTTATATGATTTAACCTCCGTTTGAAAAAAATCATAGGGCGTTTTGTTGTACACCCCAAGGATTCCGGTTTCGGGTAGTTTTAACGTAGTGGTAAGGGTATCGCCATTTCGGAGATAGCTTAGAGCGATATTTTTGCCTTTATTAGCCGCCAAAGCCTTTTTAACCTCGTCGTAATAATAGGTGCTCACGGAATCTATCGCTAAGATCTGATCGCCTTTCTGCAGTCCGGCTTTTGGAGCAACCGAACCGGTACCAAATCCATTAATGACAAAAGGAGTTCGTTCGCTGATAAATCCCAGACTTTGAGTAGCCAGTATTTTTTTGATCATGGAGTCTTCAACATGAATAACTACCTGCTGTTGTTCGCGCCTTACACTTATGTCACGCGCATCGTGAATGAGGATATTGATAGCCACATCGTTCAATTTAACAATAGGCATATTTCCGGCTGAGATAATCTGATCACCGTTTCTGAATCCGATTTCGTAGGCAAGCGAGTCAACCTGAATTCCATATTTGGCATTGGCAACAGGGATATATTCCTCCCCGTGGGCCAGCAATAGCATGGAGTATATCAGCCAACCCAAAATGAGATTAACGATAATACCTCCCAGCATTATGATTAATCGTTGCCAGGCCGGCTTCGCCCTAAACTCCCAGGATTGAGGCTCCTGTTTTAATTGTTCTTTATCCAGACTCTCATCGATCATGCCGGCTATTTTAACATATCCGCCAAGCGGTAGCCAGCCTATTCCATACTCCGTATCACCAATTTTCTTTTTAAATATGGAAAACAAGGGATCAAAAAAAAGGTAGAATTTCTCTACCCGGGTTTTAAACATGCGCGCGGCAAGGTAATGGCCAAGTTCGTGTAGGGTAACTAAAATGGCTAAACTTAAAAATAACTGTCCGGCCCTGATTAAAATATCCATGTTATGAGTTTAAACGATTGATTATGCAGAACAAAAAAACGAAAAAAGAGACAGTTCAAATCAGTTAATTGAAACAGAGGTGTTTTGTTTCCAAGATAAAGCCTGCTGACGAGCTGATAGATCGGACTGAATATAATCATCAAGCGAACAAACCGAAATAAACGCTACCTGATGAAGCACGGATTCAATGAGCGCCGGAATTTGGTTGAACCCGATATCATCGTTCAGAAAGCGATCCACTGCAATCTCGTTTGCCGCATTAAGCACACAAGGCAGGTTACCTCCTTTTTTCAAAGCCTCATAAGCCAGTTGCAGACAAGTGAAAGTATCCGTATCCGGTTTTTCGAAAGTTAAAGTTGGGTATAGCGAAAAATCAAAGCGAGGGAAATGATTGGCTATACGCTGAGGATAAGCCAGCGCATACTGGATAGGTAGTTTCATATCCGGCAAACCTAATTGTGCTTTCATCGATCCATCGGTGAATTGAACCAGGGAGTGAATAATCGATTGCGGATGAACGATAACCTCAATCTGATCGGCCCTTAGATTAAACAGCCACCTTGCCTCAATAACTTCAAGCCCTTTGTTCATGAGTGTTGCGGAATCGATCGTAATTTTTCGTCCCATGGTCCAGTTGGGATGCTTTAGCGCCTGTTCCTTTTTAATTGCGGCAAGTTCGGCTGATTTTTTGCCTCTGAACGGACCACCCGAGGCCGTGAGTATAATTTTTTCTATCGGGTTGTGCCACTCCCCAACGAGGCTTTGAAAAATAGCGGAGTGTTCGGAGTCAACGGGTATAATCGACGTTTGATGGTTGCGCGATAAATCAGTAATTAGCTCTCCGGCAACAACCAATGTTTCCTTATTTGCCAGAGCAATGTGTTTTCCGGATTTGATGGCAGTAATCGTAGGCAGTAATCCTGAAAAACCAACCATAGCGGTTAATACAACATCAATAGACTCACGCTGTAGTTCCGATAAGGTTGCCTCAGCACCGCACCAAACCTTAATTGGCAAATGCGATAGTGCATGTTTTAATTTTTCATGTTTTACCGTATCGTGAATCACGAATGCGTTCGG
>BJGO01000222.1 GCA_014190535.1 Bacteroidota bacterium
CGTGTTTATGTTCAGGATGGACCAAATGCCTCAACTACTGAGATTCCCTCCACATCTTCCCCCTCATATTTACAAACCTATTTTTCATTTATCGTACAATGAGATTTGTAATTCCGGCTTGCCTGATTCTTCTTATTGCCTGTAATAAAAAGGAAAATACTCCTGATGCTAATCCACCACTCAGCTCCATACCTGCAATAACGATTAAAGGACTATCCGCAACAACGATTAAAGCGCTCAGCGACACATTAACCATTCAGGTAAGTTATACAGACGGCGATGGAGACATCGGATTTGAACATCCCGATTCTGCCGTAGTCTATGTTACAGACAATCGGTTCCCGATTACAATGAGCTATCACGTTCCCCCATTAAGCCCTTCGGGTACCAATGTGAGTATCACCGGAACCTTGCCCGTGGTTGTAAAAAATATCATACTTCAAGGTGATTCAACGCCTGAAATCGCAAACTTCAGTGTGAGGCTCCGCGACCGCAAAGGCAACTGGTCTAATACCGCCTTAACCGGAAATGTTACTGTGGTGCCATAAGTTTGATCAGGTAAATCTGGATTATAAAACTTACGAGTTCATTAATAAATCTTTTATGATCGATTGATCTGATTCATTATTCATTATATCTACATCGCAACTTCATTAAGAAAAGCATTCCAGGCATTTATATCTCCATAAAAACGATTATAATCCACTTTATTCTGAGCACCCAGTAAAGGCTCATCAAGCCGATATTGCTGAAAGGTCCAATGACGATCAACATTAGGATACCTTTTGGTTGACGCAATCCACAGGTAATGATTATTCGTATGCCCCCGAAGATATTTTCGGTATCCAATTTCATTTGAATACACCATTATGTGTTTGAAGCCGCACGATTGCAGATAATTTATACATCGTGTAACTTCTTTTTTTACCTGTTCAGCAGAGATTACCGTGCTGGTATTAAATCCTTCTTCCTCTACATCAATAACTAAAGGCAAATCCGGTTGATGTCCATGCAGATTATTAATCAGATATTTAGCCTGACTGACACCATCGTCTCTGAAATCAAAGAAATGATAACAACCCCATTTTAATCCTTCGAGCTGAGCCTTTCTGCGATTATAGTGAAATCGATTATCCGTTCTGTTTTTACCCATCGTACTTCTGATAAATACAAAAGCAAATCCCTGTTCTTTAATTTTCTTAAAATTTACCTGACCACAATAGTGAGAAATATCAATTCCATGTATTTCACCTTTAGGCACTTTGAATGATTCAATTGATCTCTTACTAGAATAGTTGTTGTTATACCTATTGTAAAAAATGAAAATCAACACGAACGAAAAGACAACGAAAATGAAGAGTACTGCTATAATCATCTTGAAGCTCATAACACGTAAAAACGTAAAAAAGCGCAAGTTGGTATTCTTTGAAGCCTATAGTAAAGCTTCACCTACTTTCGCTTTACGAAGCATTTCTTCTACTTTATCGACCATATCTGTAGATCCGATATAGATGGGAGTGCGCTCATGTAACTCTGTAGGCTCCAGATCCATAATTGGAACTTCTCCACTACTAGCCTTACCTCCTGCCTGTTCAGCTATGAAAGCCAGTGGATTGCATTCAAAGAGCAGGCGTAGTTTCCCTTTTGCTTGTTTGGTAGTAGGTGGATACATGTATATTCCTCCCTGTATCATATTTCGATGAAAATCTGCTACCATAGAACCGATGTATCGGAATGAATATGGCCTACCGGTGGCTTTATCTTCTGCGGTGCAATAATCTATGTAACGACGAATTGGCTCGGGGAACTTAAGGAAATTTCCCTGATTAACAGAATAGATTTTGCCATTGGATGGAAACTTAAAATTGGGATGTGATAAACAAAATTCTCCAATGGAGGGATCAAGTGTAAAACCATTAACGCCGTTACCGGTAGTATATACCAGCATCGTGGAAGAGCCATAAATGATATAACCCGCAGCAACCTGCTCACGACCTTTTTGAAGAAAGTCTTCACGTGTACATGGTCCGCTCAAAGACACTCTTCTGAAAATTGAGAATATAGTCCCAATGGATACATTCACATCAATATTACCACTACCATCAAGTGGATCGAGATTTACTATGTACTTGACATTTTTACCGGGCAAAGGCTCAAAGGCGATGTAATCATCATTCTCTTCGGTAGCAACACCACAGCATTCACCACTTACTCGTAATGCATTAATGAACATGTCATTAGCATACACGTCCAGTTTTTTTTGTTCCTCACCGCTTGAATTGGTACTGCCCATGATGCCCTGTATATCGGTAACTAATCCTGCTTTATTTACTTCTCGATTTACAATTTTAGCGGCAAGACCAATGTCACGGAGCAGGCCTGATAGTTCACCGGAGGCAAAGGGGAAATCTTTTTCATTGCGTATGATAAACTCATCCAACGTAATGAGTTTCTTCAATGGATTGCTCATTCTAATCTAAAAAGGGTTGTTGCAAATATAAGGTATGAGTGCTTTATACATAGAACCCGGTTAAATACTTTTAATGCAGATTCAGTCTAAAGATTAGTAAGGATGTATTTATAGACCTCATTATACAAGTATGGACGGGTATTGCCGCCATAAATACCGTGATTTTTATCGGGAAATGTCATTTGCGTAAATGAAATATTGTTCTCGTAAAGCGCCTTAAGCATCTCTGCGGTATTTTGATAATGCACATTATCATCGGCTGTACCGTGTATGAGTAAATAGCTGCCCTTAATTCGATCGGCCATCAACAAGGGGGAGGTTTCATCGTATCCAATTTCATTCTCCTTATTGGTTTGCATATATCGCTCAGTATAGATAGAGTCATAAAAGCGCCAATCAGTTACCGGTGCAATAGCAACAGCCGATTTAAATACAGTGTTCCCTTTTTCAAGGCAAAGGGTACTCATAAAACCGCCAAAACT
>BJGO01000223.1 GCA_014190535.1 Bacteroidota bacterium
AATTGCATAAAGTCCGTCGGCTGATAATAAGCATCTTCATCACTTCTTATGATACTGACTTACCGCTATGTTACAATGAGATTAGAAAGTACTAGACTATTTACGATCGAACTTGAAACGAATCCCCAGATAGATTTCACGACCACGGGTTGGGCCCCAAACAGATGAGGTATCGAAATAAGGACTAAACGGATTCTGCCAGCTGATGATTGGCTGAAACTGCCTGAAGTCAAAAACATTTTCACAACCGGCATAAATTTCCAGGAAGGAGAGGGTGTAAGTAAACTGCGCATTAACAGTAGCATAAGGTCTCGAGAAATCAGGGCGTCGAAACTCTGATGGGTTGGATTGTGTATTAGGTAATCGTTGCGAACCATACCAATGCAAATTCATATCAACATGATATTTACCGGGCTCGGGACGATAACTGAAAGTGGATAAGACTTTATGCCGTGGATTAAATGGCAATAAAAACAAGGTGCTTCCGGTTTGTCGGTAAACATCAAGGTAGTTATAGCCGGTTTTAATTTCGAATCGCCGGTAAATCCTCAGGAACAGTTCAGCTTGAAATCCATTACTGATACTCGTTCCGATATAATTAGTCAAAATAGCTTTTGTGGGATCGGAGTCATAATCCGGAAAAATCTGATTTTTAAAATCTGTACGATAATAATCTGCACTAAAGTAGCCGGAAAGGTTATCATCCAATGTTTCGAACTTTTGTGTGAAGTTGATTCCGAAATTTACCGCCCGTTCGGGTTTCAAGGGCTCAGCAAAAATGATATCCCTTGAACTTACCAGCAAACCAATGTTCTCACTGAAAATATTGGCGGTTCTCCAGCCTTTTCCGATACTGACACGGATGATTGATTTGGGGGAAAGATCATATTTCAATAAGGTGCGTGGTGTAATCTGCCATCCAAACTGATTATGATTATCGGCACGAATACCGGCAATCCAGGTTAGTTTATCATCAAGAAGTCGCATCGTATTCTCGGTAAATAGCCCGGGTATTTTTTCAAATCTCGTGTAAGTACCATCATAAGTTCTTGTTAGTATGGAATCAGTGAACCCAATTGTTTCATTCAAATTCAAATAACGATAACTGATACCGGTCTTTACATCGTGATTACTATAGCGCAGTTCATACTGCATATTGCCATAATAATTTGTTTGTGATGCCCGATAGAAGACAGAACCAAAATGAGATTGTTGTTGCTGATGAAAAGCTGAAGAAAAAGCAACCAGATTATGCTTGTCGTTAAACCGATAAGCAGTTTTAGTCCAGAACTCCGGCTGATTCATCTGTACACTTTGACCATAAATTGCCGTACTACCCTTATCACGATTTACATCATACGAAATTTGACCACCAACGCGATGTTCATTTAAGAAACGTAATCCAATCCGACTATTTAAACCATTTTCCTGTTCATGGCCATACTTCCACTTGTTAAAAACCATATAGCGACTTAATAAAGGTAAATCCATAAATGAATCCCGGTCGCGGTCTATCCTGCCTGCAGGCTGTACCGTGTGCAATGCGGTCATGTTGCTCCAATTGCCATTTGAGAAGGCATAATTGATATTAACATGTTTTTCCAAGAAACTATTGATATAACCGTTCAATAATAGGCGATCTGTTTCATCAGGCTCTTTGGTTTCTACATTTATCTGTCCGCTAATACTTTCAAAACCCTGCAGAACACTGTTAGCCCCTTTAGATACATAAATATTATCGACTAGGGGACCGGGTATACTACTTATACCGTATGTATAGGTAAGTCCCTGAATCATCGGAAACCCATCGATTAATACCTGATTGTAAACTCCAGACAAGCCAAGTATGCGTAGCTCTCTGGCGTTGGTAATCACATTGGTCGTTTGAGGCTGAACAGTAGTCTGGGTCTCGTAACAACCGGCCAGATCACAACAAGCAGATTTGGTAAGTTCAACCTGTGTAATCTGTTCTGTTTTGATTGGATTGATATCGGAGATAATGACGCCATCTCGCTGACCTTGCACCACGATACCATCCAATATTTTGCCGGATTTAAGTATAAATTTAAGTTCATGTTGACCACGGATAAATAGCGTATCCGGCTCATAACCAATGTAACTTGCTATAAGATATTTCTGTGAACTATCACTTGAGGATATTATAAATTGCCCGGCCTGATCCGTGAGAACACCGTCGGTCGTTCCTATCCATATGACTGATGCTCCGATTAAGGGGTTGCCCGCCTCAGACAATACACTTCCTGATATCCGCTGAGCAGTTAGACCCCAGGGAATACACAAGCTGATAATAAGTATGACTAATTTCATATAGGCGGATAACTACAAAAATAGGTTAGTCCTGTAAAAATCAAGATCCTTTATCTACGTTTTATTAATGATTGCAACAAGTTGGTGCAATCATTAAGATATTATTTTATGAAAACTCTTGGATTTGTAGTTATGATAACTACATTTATGTAAAATACAATTCAATGCGTTCACTCAAGAATTTAAAAAGGTTGAATTGTATTAAAAAGTTCAGTTCATTTTTTCTTATCCTGTTGCTGATATGTGTAAGCACTTTTTTCACCTCTGCCTCGATTACACTAAACAGTATCGTTACCACGGAAAGCACTTGTGAAAATAACGGAACAGCTACCATCAATGCCGTAAGTGCTCCCGATCCCTTTCTTCTCTATAAAATCACCTCCGGCCCCATATTATCCAATATGCAAACGAGCAATGTGTTTACCTCGCTCTATCCGGGCAATTATACGGCAGTATTGTACGATAGCAATTTTGATAGCCTTGTGATTGAGTTTACCATAAGCGGCAATTATCAACTTCCTTTTTTTACCACATCGGCTTTCAATCCTACCTGCGTTGGTTTTAATGATGGCATGATCATCGGTATTGCCGATAGCACAAACGGACTCCTTCCCTATTCAT
>BJGO01000224.1 GCA_014190535.1 Bacteroidota bacterium
GTTATCAAAGATGACTTTGTAGTCCTTAAGGTGATGAAGCGCGCGTTGTATGCTCAGCTCTTTGTACTCCTCTTTAAGTTTGTGATAGCGTTCGGTTTTACGCGCCTGACTTTCAAGGGATTTAAGGTTATTATCTATTTCGAATAACAAATCCTCCACACGATTCAGGTCGGCTTGTGTCGCCTCGAGTTTGTTCAGCGTTTCTTTTTTTCTCGATTTATACTTGGATATTCCGGCGGCCTGTTCAAACAGTTTCCGACGACTATTATCTTTGTCATTAAGGATCTCATTAACCATACCCAGTTCAATAATAGCGTAGGAATCACTGCTGATTCCGGTATCCAGAAAGAGATTGGTAATATCTTTCAGGCGGCAGTTTACATTGTTAAGGCGGTACTCACTCTCACCACTACGGTAATAATGCCTGCTTATCGTTACGGTGTTGTACTCTGAGGGTAATAAGTTTTTATCATTCTCAAAGGTGAGGAATACCTCGGCCAAAGCTGATGGTTTACGATTACGGGTACCATTGAAAATGACATTCTCCATTTTTTCGGAGCGTAAAACAGATGTCTTTTGTTCGCCCAATACCCAACGTATGGCATCGACTACATTAGACTTTCCACAGCCATTCGGACCCACGACTCCGGTCATGTTTTCATTAAAATGAATGGTTGTTTTGTCGGCGAAAGATTTGAATCCCTTTATTTCTAAGCTAACTAATTTCACGGCTATTTCAAGATTTTAAGCAAGTGGGTAAAAATAAGCTAAAGTGAGCGATAATGCCTGTTTCAGCTAAGTAATGTGGAGAATAAGTGTATAAGTTTTTAAGCGATTGATAATGAGTTTATTCAATCGTAATCCTGACCTTTTTAGGAAGTGTTTTAACCACTTCCTCATAGCTATGATCAATCATGTCAAGGAGTTGTTGGTCGTTCAGCGCTCCGTCACAAACTATGGTATTCCAGTTGCTTTTATTCATATGATAACCCGGCAACACGGTTTCTTCGTATGTTTCTCTTAGCGATTGTGCCAATTCGGGATGGCATTTAACATTAAAACGAAGTGGCCACTCATCTAAAGCGGCAATCAGGAAAATTTTACCGGCTACTTTAAATACCAGCGTAGATTCGTCAAAAGGGAACCCCTCTGTTACCATACTTTTACGGAGACAATATTGCCGCAGTGCTTCAATATGCATGTCAGCTCTTCATGTTGATGTATTGCAGGGGCAAACCATAGCTTCCTTGTCGGCAAAGCTGAATAACTGATTGCAGATCATCGATTTTTTTAGAGGTAACCCTTATAATATCATCCATAATGGAAGCCTGCACTTTTAGACCGCTCGCTTTTATGTCTTTTACAATCTTCTTTGCCGTTTCCTTGTCAATTCCTTCTTTCACTTTGATGTCTTTTTTAACCATATTACCCGATGCATAAAGTTCTTTGCCGAAATCCAGGCAACTGGGATCCAGATGTTGTTTCATCATTCTGGCAATCAGCACATCCTGAATGGCTTTCATGCGCATATCGTTTTCCGTGACGATGTGAATATTTAATGTTTTTTTATCCAGTTCAATTTCAGTTTTTGACCCATGAAAATCATAGCGGTTCTGAATTTCTTTACGGGCTACATTTATGGCATTGTCCAGGTTTTGATGTTCAATTTTGCTTACGATGTCGAAGGATGGCATAGTATTTTCATTATGCGGCTAATCTAAACAAAATGATGTAAGTTGCCGATATGATCACCATTTACATTCTTGATGATTTAGTACTTGTAATGTTAGCAGTAAATTTTAAACTAAACACTAAACTATGCATATGACTTGCACTAAACTAACACACCTCCGTACCCGATTCGTGAAAATAAAATTCAACTATTTACGGGTCATTTTAATTTTCTGTTTACTTGCTCTTTCCACGGCTATGAAAGCACAAACGGCCAGCGTACAGCTCATTCATAATTCCGCTGATCCGGCAATTGAATTTGTGGATGTATACATTAACGGAACGCTCACGGTTGATAGTTTCACTTTCCGTAAAGCAACAACATTTTTAAACCTACCTGCAGGAGTTGTATTAAATGTTGGGTTTGCACCCCCAAATTCTACATCTGCCTCAGATGCCATTATCACGAAGCAAGTGTTACTGATCGCGGGATTGAACTATTATCTTGTAGTTTCAGGTGTATTTAATACCGCATTATTCAGTGCCAGCCCCAGCAATCAGCCTATAGATTTTTACCTCATCCCGGTGGGAGACGTTTCAACAACTACTTCATCCGGCAATGTAAAATTTGCTTTTTTTAATTTGAGTACCGACGCTCCTAGTTTTGATTTCTACGTGAATGGGGTTATGGAAAACTCAAATATATCTTATGCTACCTATACCGGGTATGTGACCAAACCTGCCGGTAATCTGGTTATCAAATTAACACTTGCCGGAACTACTACTGAACTAGGATCTTATCTGGCGCCATTTACCCCGTACAGCGGTCAGGCCTTTTTCATTTTCTCCAGCGGATTTATCAATCCGGCCAATAATCAGAATGGAGAACCATTTGCTCTGTTTGCCTGTCTACCCAGTGGTGAGGTAATATTTCTGCCATCTATCTGCAGTAATTTTAATGCATCGGTCACAACTAATCAAACAACCTGCGGATTGCCTAATGGCTCTTTACAGGCTGTTGCAATCGGAGGGGCTACTCCATTTACTTACTTGTGGAGCAATGGAGGTACAAGCTCAGGTATTCAGAACCTTGCCGCTGGTAACTATTCAGTGACAGTTACCGATAACATCGGATGCACGGCAAGTAGTAGTGCCGCACTTTCTAATAGTATCTGTCCGAAGATTAATTCGCAATCCGTTGTTTCTAATGTCTCTCAAACAGGGGCTACCATTTCTTGGAGCGGACTGTACTGTGCCAACAAG
>BJGO01000225.1 GCA_014190535.1 Bacteroidota bacterium
GAAATTAAATCATCAGCGCAGGCAAAGGGTGAATTTACCGTAAAATCTACCTCGGGTGGAGTACCGGCACAAACAGCATTAGGTATAGTTATCGTATCCTTACAACCTTCATCAGTAGTTATTATAAGAGTTACACTATAGCAACCCTGACTATTAAAGGTATGCGATGGGTTCGGATCGGATGAATTATTATCGCCCCCCGATGACGGATCACCAAAGCTCCATTCATAGCTAACAATATCTCCGGTTGATCCTGAACTGTTGAAGGATGCAGTAAGTGGAACGCATCCTGAAGTAGGCTGTACCGTAAAATTGGCCACCGGGCACTCTATGGTTATGATATTATTTTGCGAACTGCTTGCCGTGCATCCGTTAATATCCGTTACGGTCAATAAAGCATTATAGGAGCCACAATTGGAATAGGTGATTGATGATGGCAGACTGTCATTATAACTTGCCGGTGTAGCGCCCGGAAAAGCCCAGCTGTATGATAAGGTATCCCCGACCGATAAATTATTGAACGTGATGCTCGTTGGTTTCACACAAGTTGAGTCCGGCCCATTTACACTAAAAAGCGATACCGGAGGCGGATTTACCAAAACCTTCTTACATATCGTAGCCACACAAGCTCCTGAGAATGTAGCCGTCAAGCATACATCATAGGTGCCGGGGGTGAGCAAATTAAACGAAGGTGTCTGACCCGATCCGGTCAGGTTGCCGGGATTAACCGTCCACGACCAGTTTTGAACCGGGTTATTGGCGGTGCCTAGTGGTTGGTATAAGTATGGCGCACATCCCTCCAGCGGAGAACCGGCAATGTTTATGGTATTATTTGCAATATTGATGTAAGATGCTACGTCAACAGTATCTACGCATCCATTCTGATCGGTAATAACAAGCGTAACGCCCGAGGAACCGGTATTGTTAAATTGTACAGTCGGATTAGCTGTGGTATCGGTCGGCGGTGTTGCATTATTAAAATTCCATTCGTAAGAATAAGGTCCGGTTCCGCCGGTAGTTTGATCTGAAAATGTAACCTGAAACGGGGCGGCGCAGGAGGTTGGCGTGGTCGAAGTAAATGTTGCAACCGGAGGCTGTTGAACACAGATTAACCCCGTAACTGTTTTTGTTGCTTTACATCCAAATGAATTGGTAACGATCTGCGTTACCGTATTACAGCCGATGGCATAATAGGTATGCGATGTTATTAAACCATCGCCAAGAAACCCATCGCCAAAATCCCATTCCACACTGGCTATGGTGCCGCTGTTTGGGGTTGACAGATCCGTGTAGGTTGTGTTAAACGGGGCACAACCAATTAAGTTAGAAACGCTAAAATCTGCATCAGGCGTGCAGTATATTGTAATATCCTCTGTAGCAGTATCTGACTGTCCTAAGCCGTTGGTAACGATAAGCGTAACCGTGTACGTACCACAACCGAGATAAGTGGTAAATGGATTTTCTAGTACCGAGTTTGTACCCCCATAAACCCCAAAATTCCAGGCATAGGTGAGCGGTGCAACCCCGGTTGATGAATTTGAAAAACCTACAACCGCAGGATTACAAGCCGGCGATGGCAGGTTTGTGGTAAACGAGGCATTTACCTGAGCTTGTAGGCGCTCTGAAGCAAGTAACATTAAACTAATCAGTGCGACTCGAAGAAATGTACTCACAGACGTAATTTTTAATCTATACGGAGACTCCATTTTATAGTTAACCTTTTTTAGGTATTTATTTTAAACATTCCATATTATCCATTTTATCGGAAATGAAGGGATGTTGTGTGATTAGCATGTCAAGTGATGATTGAATCTGGATGAGATAAAAACATTCAACGTTTATGCATAAACAATAAATTAGATATATATTCTAATTTATTGATTTTATAACGTTTATTAATTTTATGCAGCTTGTTGATCTGAGTTAATCAGTTCTTCAAGTAATTGCTGTTTAGCAATTTTTTTCTGCTGTCTCTTTGTAACAACAAAATGATGAGACTCTAATTTTTTGCCTTTCGCCAGTTTGAATGCGGCTAATAACTCCTCGGCCGAACGACCAATTAATAGTTTTAATGGAGATTCCTCGTTTGGATATTTAAATTCGTAATTTCTGATGTGAAATTCCAGTTCTTGCGTAGGTGACATTGGTGTTGTTTTAGGTAATGTCTTATACCTACATATAGGTAATTATGTTACGTTAATTTATAAATATTTTTGGTAGTTTAAGTCAAAAGGTTTATAGAGCGCAAATTTCGATACTTATGCAACGGCTATGTTCGGTTTTTTATCTGGAATCTAGCGAGAAGGTAAAAATGGTTCCTTTGCCAGGAGCACTGCGTACATTAATAGTTTTTTGATGCCCCTCAATGATATGTTTAACTATACTGAGCCCTAGTCCCGTGCCACCCGCTACCCTCGATCTGCTTTTATCAACCCTATAGAAACGTTCAAATAATCTGGGTAGATGTTCTTCCTGAATACCGGGACCGTCATCCTTAACCTCTATGATTACTGATTTACCTTGCTGATCGAATTGTATGGTTGATTGGCCTCCTTCGTTACCATACTTAATAGAATTTTCGATTAGGTTGGTAAAAACCTGTCTGATTCGCTCCTTATCTGCATAAACATAAACAGGTTCTTCCGGCGATCTGATGATTGAGGTACGTTGTTTCGATGAAATCTTTGACTCCAGGGAGTCGATAACTTCCTCAATTAAAGGTCGCAATTCGAATACTTCCATTTCAAATTTGAGCACGCCGGTCTCCAGTTGTGTGATAATCTCAAGATCAGCAACCAGCGAGGACATACGTTCAACATTTTTTGCAGCCTTTTCAAGGAAAATCATATTCACCTCATGATCGTTAATGGCACCATCCAATAAACTGTGTATATAACCTTGTATAGTAAATATTGGTGTTTT
>BJGO01000226.1 GCA_014190535.1 Bacteroidota bacterium
ATCCGGATAACGAGCATATAAGGTGTTCAAGAACTCAGAATGCATACGATGTGCGTAATCGGTTTTGCTTAGAAATTGCAACGCCATTCCGGCACTTCGACAAAAGTTCAGGCACTCATTTGAAAGATAATGCGCATCACCGCGAATCACGCCAACAGCTTGCAGATCATAATCACGGCATACGGCGGCTAACGCATACAGATGATTAGAATAAGGTCCACCGAAAGATATAACTGTTTTACGCCCCTCTGATAGTGCTTTTTGCAGATTGTACTTTAGTTTAAACCATTTGTTGCCGCCATACTCGGGATGCAGTAAATCAAAACGAATCAACTGTATCGGATGCTGATGCATGGTAATAGTGTGCACCGGTACCTTTAAGGCATCAGGCTTATCAAATAATGATAATCGAACACTCATAATCGTTGGTACTCGAATTTCGGGTAACCTTTCTCACCGGACTCATTATAGAAATCTATAAAGCGTAGTTTCCAATAATATCCTTTTTCGTCGCGGATGATGTAATTACGATTGGGCGCTATCAGGTAAGATTGTGAATCGAAACTATACGTTTTCCAGTTGTATCCGATAATATCGCGCGCATTAACTAGGGGCACCTGTTTTGCCTTCTGATAGTCAATCTCCTCGAATGTGAGAGTGCTATCCACACCGGCATAAATGCCTGTAGGGTTTAGCAACACGCCGCTCACCACATAGGGTGTGTATGGTGTTGTGCTGTAAAACACATAACGGTAGCGGGTAAATACAATATCCCATGTTGATTTATTGGGTTCAACCGTAATTTGTTGTCCTCCGTTATCGAATGTGAAATAGGAAAAATTAAATTGATTACTTTTTTCAATAATCAGGCTGTCCTTGTATGTATTGTCGAGACGTGCATATTTTATTTTATATGCATCACCGGTCACCCACAAAAATTTTATTTTCCAGTAACGATCCGCATTGTTGAACGTATTTCCACGGTCAACAAGATAAACAGCACCCGTTGTTTGTTCCGATTCATCGGGCCGCTGAACAGATGTATATGGCTTTTGTGACGATGTGGGCAAATAATTGGTCCAATTACCGATTGCTGTTGAATCCGGATTGCCCGTTGGCGAATCCCATCGCCAGGTTAGCCCAACGGTATCCTGTACCATATCGATATTGGTTTCATTAACTACTCCCGCATACATGCCTTTACCTCCATTTATCCAGATATGAAAACCGTTTACACCATTTTCAAATGCAAGATCCCACATTGCAAAATCGTTGACCAGCATGTTACCATCATTCAAATCAAAAAATATCTGATTAGCGTAATCACTACCCTGCGCTATGGTTGCCACCTCCACATTACCGGGCTTGGAGAGTGTAAGTGTGTCCTCTTTACGAAAGCACGAGCTGAGCAGGATGGCTACAATTATAGCGATTATGGAATATCTGATTCGGTTCATTCTTTGTTTCTGTTTGAAAATATCTGCCAATGCACACTGGTCATCAAAAAACGACCTCGGGCAACAGCAATGCCTGTAGCACTATTATGTACCGACACGTTATTATTGACTGCATTCAAATTAGTTACATTAAAAAGATTCTTAATCCCCAAGGTAAGACTTAACTTATTATGAAAAATATTTTTATTAACGGTTATATCGGTTAGCGTATAACCATCAACCACGGAGCGCTCGCTGATGGTATTTGTGGTTGAATAATACACCGGTGCGGCGCCAACATTTTTCATCAGGATATTTATGTTGACTCCTGTTTTTTTCAAAGACCAACGCAATGATGCTGTATACTCAGGTGTCCAAATCTGCTGTATTGCTGAGTTAATTCTTGATTCCAGTTGATTCAAACCGTAATTAAACGATGCACTCAATTGTTGTGTATTAAAGGTGATGCCCAGGTTGCCTCCCCGACTGGTTATCGCTTCGAGATTTACATATTGATATCGCAAGGATGCTGTGTCCGTGATAGCCAGTACAATCTGGTTACGTATGTGTGTATAGTAGAGCGATGGTGAAAGTGTGATTTGGATGTAGTCGTAATTTTTAGTAAAATCCATTTGGATGTTGCCATATCGGCTGTCCTCAGCGTTAAGATTTTCGTTGCCATATATATTGTGATTGGCATCGACAAAGAGCAAACTGATTTCTTTAAGGCTTGGCGTGCGGTAACCACGGGAAAAAGCCATACGGAATGCAAGCTGATTATTAAGCTGATAGCGGATATTTAATGCCGGGATAACCGGTGCACGGTAACGTGAATTATAATTGAAACGAATACCGGGTTTAATCCATAATTTATCCGTTGGACGGATTTCGGATTGCGCCAACAGAGCCACTTCGTAGATAAAGGCATCGCCGTTACGAAAACGATCACCGAAGGCAAATTCATAGTTCAATTCCGTTCCTGCCTGCCAGCGAAAACGATCTGATCCGTTTTGAATAAACAGCATGCGTGTGAATAGGTGATGAACCAGTGAAGAGTCGGTATGATCACTTCCTTCAAGTCCAAGTTCTTCCAGTGTCGTTAAATCCGTGCGCAAGGTTTTACGAATGCGGCTATACCGGTTGTAAGAGCTTTGCCAGTTGATGCGGGACTTGTTACTTATGTTAAAATCCTGATGGAGGGAAGTATTGATGCGGCTGATATAAAAGTGCTGATCAAATGCATAGGCATCGTACGGTGTAGTTACCGGTATGCCACGGTTTAAGGTGTGCTGATTGAAGTAGGAAAAGCGCAACTCATTGCTGTAATGAGCCAATCGAATGCCGTAGTGCAAGGTGCCGAAATATTTGATGTATGGATTCCATTGTTGGTTACGGTTCTGATTAAATGAAGGGAAACCATCAAAGTAATTACGACCTCCCGACAAAGCGAGGTGCGATCGGCCAATATTTTTTCCT
>BJGO01000227.1 GCA_014190535.1 Bacteroidota bacterium
CACATGAAGAAATCAAACATCGCATTATTGAGCCTTTGCGCTCTTACATTGTTTTTTGCATCTTGCAAAAACGAAGCTAAAAAAGAAGAAGTTGCCACAACAGATTCAACAGCGGCAAACACTCTTGCTGACGGAACTTATAACATAGATGTAGCGGCGAGTTCCGTTAACTGGAAAGGAGATATGTTAGGCCTGTACAATCACTACGGTACCATATCAATTAAAGAAGGTACTGTAGATGTTAAAGAAGGTAAAATTGCCGGTGGCAACATCGTAATTGACATGAGTTCTATTACTCCAAAAGACTCAGCATACGGTAAAGACAATCCCAAAGAGAAACTTATCGGGCATCTTGCTTCTAATGATTTTTTCAATACAAAAGACTTTGCAGTTTCTTCTTTTAAAATCACCGGCTCTGAAAACAATACCGTTAAAGGCGAATTAACCGTTCGTGATAAAACCAATCCCGAAACCGTTAAAGAAGTTGTAGTTACTCCTTCAGCAAACGGAATGACAGCATCAGCTAAACTCATCTTCAACCGTCAGAACTATGGTGTTGCTTTTAAAATGCCTGTTAAAGACAAAGTGCTTTCAGACTCTATTCAATTGGATATTAACTTAACAGCTACCAAATAATCTTTTTTCATTTAAAGTAGGCAAAAGGCAGCAAACAAATTGTTTTGCTGCCTTTTTTATTTCAAATTATTTCGGCTCCTTAAACGTCCTTGTCAACCCAAGTACTTAATATTGTAAATGCCTGTTCCGAATCAAATAAAGTCCAGTCCACTGAATCTCGTTGCGAATCTATCCTAAAGACATATCGGTTTTAGAATTTGACAAGATCAGGACGTTAATTTCCAATTATTGCCACGGATCAATTGCAAGGGAAAACGCCACTCATCTTAAGCCGGTTTCTGAGGAAGGCGAAATCACCCGTATGCTTGATGAAACAGCAGATTTTAAAAATATGCTTAATGGCGGTACGGTGCTCCATATTCAGTATGGAATCAATGTTCTTCGTGAACTAAATCTATTGCGTATTCAGGGGTCTGTGCTTACAACAGAGGCCTTCCATCAGTTACGGATTCTCGCTGAGCACATAGAAACATCCATTCGATTCTTCAAAGCAAATCCTGCGGTATATCCATCATTGGAGCAACGCATTCAACACACACACAGCGAACCTGCAATCATCCAGGCTATTGAACTGGTTCTGGACACCGATAAATCGATACGTTCAAACGCATCAGAAGAGTTATATCGAATTCGAACACAATTGCTGTCCCGCAGAAATGAACTTCAGCGTGTTTTCTCCAAAGCCATACAACGCCTGAGCAAGGCGGGTATGTTAATTGATATAGAACAGAGCGTTCGAAATGGGAGAAAGGTTGTAGCAATTTTTGCAGAACACAAGCGCCAGATAAAGGGTATTGTTCACGGAATCTCAGATACCGGAAAATCAGCCTACATCGAACCTGAGGAAACTGTGGAACTTAACAATATCATTGTTGAACTGGAACAACAGGAACGACAGGAGATACACCGAATCCTGCGAGCCTTAACCGATACACTTAGGCCATATCACGCATTGTTCATACAATATCAGGAAATTATTGCGGCTTTCGACTTCATCTATGCCAAGGCAAAGCTTGCCATAGATCTTAATGCCATAAAACCCCGAATTCATAAATATGCCACGATCTGTTTAAAACAGGCCATACATCCACTGCTTTATCTCCATAATAAAAAACAGAATAAAACCACTATCCCTCTGTCACTGGAACTGGATCATCAAAAACGAATTCTGGTCATCAGCGGCCCTAATGCCGGTGGTAAAACAATTTGCCTTAAACTCACCGGGCTCCTGCAGATGATGCTGCAATCCGGTCTGTTGGTGCCTGTAGCCCCTGAATCGGAGATGGGGCTGTTTAATACCTTGATGGTCAGCATCGGAGACACCCAATCCATAGAATACGAACTTAGCACCTATAGTGCTCACCTTAAGATGATGAAGCATTTTGTGTTACATGCCGATAAACACACCTTGTTTTTAATCGATGAATTTGGAACGGGCAGTGACCCTACACTTGGCGGTGCTTTTGCCGAGGCTATATTGGAAGAGTTAAGTCAATTAAAGTCTATAGGTGTGGTCACCACGCACTATCTGAATATTAAAACACTGGCAGACCGGGTTGATGGTATCATCAATGGATCTATGGAATTTGATGAAGTGCATTTAAAACCCCTATACAAGTTAAATATTGGTAAGCCCGGCAGTTCTTACACCTTTGCCATTGCAGACCGAATTGGTATACCTAAAGCTGTTGTAGACCGTGCCAGAACGCTTGTGCAATCTGATCAGTATCGTCTGGAAAAACTACTCAGGGATTTACAACGTGAAAAGCAACAATTAAGTCAACAACTTAAGCAGGTTAAGGAAACGGAGCACGAGCTGCTCAAACAAAAAAAGCAACTAAGCGCTCAAAAAGATCAACAGGAGCATCACATTGAACAGGAAGTACATAAGCGAACCCGAAATCAATTGCAACAGATCAAAGAGGCGGAGAAACGACTAACACAACTCATCAGCGAATGGAACAAATCGAAAGATAAATCGAAGCTCTCGCAAAAAATTGCTGAACTTACGATGAAGCATCAGCCCGAACGCAAACGGGTTACAAAAAAAGGGAATGCTGTGATTATTCAACACACGGATAACGAACTGCAGATCGGTGATGAGGTGTCGGTAAAAACTTTGAACCGAACGGGCAGGGTAGTAGCGCTTCAGAAGAAAAATGTAATTGTTGAAATCAATGGATTGCCTATTGCTTATGATCGCATGAATGTGGTGAAAATTGAACGTCGCATTGTGGATGATGAGTCCCCTACCCGTTTGCCAAGTAGG
>BJGO01000228.1 GCA_014190535.1 Bacteroidota bacterium
CCGATTGTCTATTACAGGCCGGCGCTCAGCTCGTTTATGCCGTAGATGTAGGAAGCCATCAATTGCATCACTCGTTGATACATCATACAAAGGTTCGGTCTTTTGAAAATAAGGATATTCGGATGTTGGACATATCCGAACTGGACAATCAGCCGGTTGATTTGATTGTTGCCGATTTATCCTTTATCAGCATTACACGGGTTATCGATTCGTTTCTTCGACTGAGCAAGTTGGATGCCGACTGGATCTTGCTGATTAAACCGCAATTTGAAACCGGTAAGAAAAAAAATTATAAAAAAGGAATTATTAAACGCACAGATGAACGGGAGCAAATTATTGAACCCGTTATACAGGCCTTTCTGGAACAAGGACTTGTGGTAAAAGAGGTTTTGGCAACAGCGTCGCAGGCTGATAAAAAGAATATTGAATACCTTGTTTGGATTCAACGTAAAATCTAAAAAGTAAAACAAAAATCATATGAATATAGCACTCCATTTAGCCAAGGATCGCGGAACCGCTAATCACGGTTGGTTACAGGCTAATTTTTCTTTCAGTTTTGCACAATACTACAATCCAAAACGAATGCATTTTGGTGTATTACGTGTGCTGAATGATGACTATATATCGGGAGGAGCCGGATTTGGTACCCATCCTCACGATAATATGGAAATTATTACCATACCCTTATCCGGAGCTTTAGCTCACCGGGATAGTATGGGTAATGGCGGTACGATTGGCGTAAATGATGTTCAGGTGATGTCGGCCGGTACCGGTATTCAGCATTCTGAATATAATGCCAGCGAAACCGAAACGGCAAACACCTTACAAATATGGATTTTTCCAAAAACCAGACAGGTTGCGCCCAGATATGATCAGAGGCATTTTGACCCTATAAATCATAAAAACAAGTTTCAGTTACTGATATCGCCAAAACCTGAAGATGGCGTTTTATGGGTTCATCAGGATACTTGGTTTACTATCGGAGAATTTGATTCCGGTATCACCACAACATGCCAAACCCATATTTCCGGGAACGGACTTTTTATTTTCCTGATCGAAGGTCAGATTTCGATCAATCAACACATTCTTAACCGACGCGATGCCATCGCTATTTCAGATATCGAACCTAAGGAAATACGCATTGACGTCATACAACACGCAAAAATCTTGATTATCGATGTGCCAATGCATATCGGTTAATTAACCAGAAATTTCGCGCTACTTATTTCCTATAATTTATATTATGTTAAGTAAATAATTTATCAATAAATAAGCCCGTACTCTGTATATCATAAGTACGGGCTGGCTTATGTTGATTAATTACTCTTCTTTATTTTATGTTCGACAGCTTATCGTCCATTTTGAGTCTGGTATATATTTCTCTTAATGCCGACTTGGTGTCTTTATCGTTTGCATCCACGGCGTATGCCCTCTCAAAATATGGCAAGCCACGGGCAAACATTTTATCACGTTCTACTTCTAACAGATTATATTTTTTTTGACTGGCCGCATCGAAACCTAATTTGTTCATGACATCGTTAATACTTACCGCCTGATTATAATACAATGCTCCTGCGCTATACAAAGCATCAAAAAAAATCGGATTTAATTTTAATGCGGCCTCGTAGTATTTTATGGCATTGGCTGTGTCCTTTAAATTACTGTCGTATTTATTTCCTAAAACATAATTTAATTCAACAGACGAAGGATTTTTTGCTATGGCTTCCTTCAATTTATTCAGTACTTCCTGGGTTTTGTTCTGAGCAAGATAAATATTCAATTCATCAAACATGAGCTGATTGTTATCCGGAAACATAATTCGTCCCTGTTCAATATATTGCAGAGCCTGCACGGTATCGCCCATTGATAAGGCAATGACCTCAAGCCCCTGAAAAATTTCCGGTTTATGATGATTAGCCATCAATAATCTGTCATATTTGGCTTTGGCAATATCGTACTTACGGCAACCGGTTGCGGCATACGCCCCATAGAACATAGCCGTAGTGTCTACAATTCCAAGATTGTACGTCTGATTCAGGAAGTCGTATGCATCGGATACCGCATTAAAATGCTTAAGGGCAAGTTCATACTCTTTGTTATTGTATGGTATAACGCCCCGGTTAAAATTCATAAATGCAACACCCTCAACGCCCTGGCTTATTTCTTCCTCAAATTCTTTTTTAGAATCCAGTAAACCGGCCTCTTTAAAACTACTTAAACTAATATCTAAAGCGTCAGGCACATTGTATGCCCCGCTGGTGTCCGAGGCAATAGCAAAATAAACTTGTCCGCGATACACCCAGGTTTTAGCCATACCCATGGTCAGTTCATTTTTTGAGGCTTCATCAATAGCGGCTTTGGCCTCATTCAGTTCATTATTCTTCAGGTAGTTATAGGCACTCACAACCTGATGTTTTTGCGCAAACGATGCTAAACTAAAAAGCAGTAATGCGCTACTTAACATAATTTTTCTCATGTTGAAATTTTCAGTTTTTTATTTATGATTCTATTGGTTGATTGGTTTCGTCGGATGCAGTGTCATCAGGGTTTTCGTTGTTTTGATTGGCTTCCATCTGAGACTCCTCGACATGCGGCACAACCGTAACGGCGGCAATTTCGTCCTGTTCTTTTAATGTGATTAAACGCACACCCTGTGTAGCCCTGCCTTTTATGGAAATTTCTTTAACCTCCATACGTATGGTGATTCCGGATTTGTTAATAATCATCAGATCGTGCTCTTCGGTAACTTGTTTAATGGCAATCAGGTTACCGGTTTTATCCGTGATGTTTATGGTTTTAACTCCTTTTTTACCTCGTGAGGTGATACGATATTCTTCCAGATCGGAACGTTTGCCATAGCCTTTCTCAGATACCACCATCACAGACTGTG
>BJGO01000229.1 GCA_014190535.1 Bacteroidota bacterium
CGTGTCTATGGCGGCTCATACCGGTATTGGCACCTTGCCTATTTTATATTACGGTACAGAAGAACAAAAGAAAAAATATTTACCCGGACTGGCCTCCGGGCAGTTGAAAGGTGCCTATTGTCTTACAGAACCCGGCAGTGGTTCCGATGCTTTGGCCGCCAAGACAAAAGCGGTATTAAGTGAAGATGGAAAGCACTATATATTGAACGGTCAAAAAATGTGGATCACTAACGGGGGCTTTGCTGATGTGTTTACAGTGTTTGCCAAAATTGATGGAGAAAAGTTTACGGGTTTTATTGTAGACGCCAATACTCCCGGCTTAACACGGGGCGAAGAAGAACACAAACTGGGCATCAAGGGAAGTTCTACTCGTCAGATATTTTTTCAGGAGGCTAAAGTCCCTGTTCAAAATGTATTGGGCGAAATTGGCAAAGGCCATTTAATTGCATTCAATATATTAAATATAGGCCGTCAGAAATTATGTGCAGCAGCTTTGGGCGCAACAAAGCGATTGTCAAGCATTTCGATTCAATATGCCACACAACGCGAACAGTTTAAAAAATCAATTGCCACTTTTGGAGCGATACAATATAAGCTGGCAGAACAGGCCACACGCATATTTGCTATTGAGTCTGCGCTATACAGAGCATCACAACAAATCAAAATTAAAGTTGAAGAATTGCTCGCAGAGGGAAAACCTTACCATACGGCTTTAATGGGTGCCGCTGAGGAATATGCCATAGAATGTGCCATACTTAAAGTCTATGGATCGGAGGTGCTGGATTATGTAGTGGATGAATGTGTGCAGATTCATGGCGGAATGGGTTACTCCGAGGAGATGCCTGCCGCCCGTGCCTTCCGTGATGCACGTATCAACCGTATCTTCGAGGGTACAAACGAGATAAACAGATTGCTCACGGTGGATATGTTACTCAAGCGGGCGCTTAAGGGACATATCGACCTTATGTCGCCTGCAATGCAAGTTCAAAAGGAACTCATGGCAATTCCGGATTTTGGACCTGGTGATGATGGGCTATTCTCAAGAGAGAAAAAACTGGTGGCTAACATGAAAAAAGCAGTCTTAATGACAGCCGGTGCAGCTGTTCAGAAGTTAATGATGGCGCTGGAACACGAACAGGAAATTCTGATAAATATTGCTAATATGATTTCTGAACTCTATATCTGTGAATCCATACTATTACGAGCAGAGAAACTGAAGTTATCCGGTCATCCAACAGCGAATTCGGCAAGTAATATGATGCAGGTTTATTTATTTGATGCGTTGATGCGCATAGAGGCTGAAGGTAAAAATGCTATTGCGGCATTTGCTGAGGGTGATGAGTTAAATATGTTACAGCTTGGTTTGAAACGATTTACCAAACAACAACTCATTAATACTAAATGGTTACGTCGTAATATAGCATCTGAATTAATTCTGGCTAATCGTTATTGTTATTAATTTCCTTTTAATCCTTGCGCTCCGAACTTATCATTAATATCAAACTGGCTATATCCTCAATCAAGGGGAATAAAGTAAGGGCAATACTAACGCTCTCTATAATTGCATTTGGTATCATGGCGCTCGTTGGCATTCTTACCGCCATCGATGGTTTAAAAGCCAGCATCAGTGAAAACTTTGCAACCCTTGGTACCAATACGTTTTCTATCAGGCAGGGTGGCACAGGCATGCGGCGCAGGGGCGATGTGTCGGATAAGGTGAGCCCTGTAATTCGTTATGAGCAGGCACAACAGTTTAAAAATAGATTCCGATATCCATCCATTGTTTCAACATCGTGTATGGCTTCTTTCAATGCAACCATACAATACGGTTCCTACAAAACAAATCCTAACGTTCGTGTTACCGGGGCTGATGAAAATTACCTGAGTGTGATGGTTACCGACATAGAAAAAGGCAGATATTTTAATATAGGTGAAGTGCAAACCGGAACCAATGTGGTTATATTGGGTAAAGATGTTGCTAAAAAAATTATTCCGCCTTATGTTGATCCTACAAAAGCCGAAGTTCTTATCGGTTCAAACCGATACCGAGTACTTGGGATCATGCATTCCAAAGGATCGAGTATGATGAACAATGCCGACAATCAGGTCGTGATTCCGGTATTAAATGCATCCAGAAATTATATGGGCAATGCATCAACCTATACTATATCGGTAACCGTGAATTCCATTAATCAATTATACGAAGGCGTTGAAGAAGCAAAAGCACTTATGCGAAAGGTTCGTGGTATTGAAGTTGGTGATGAAGATAATTTTGAAATCAGAATGAGTGATGCAGTGGCGAATAATGCAATGGAAGATATCAGTTACATCACTCTTGCCGCAACATTAATCGGATTTATTACACTTTTTGGGGCAGGCATCGGCCTGATGAACATCATGCTAGTTCTGGTAACGGAACGTACCCGTGAAATCGGTGTGGCAAAAGCATTGGGTGCTACCCGTAACAGTATTCGTTTACAGTTCCTTACTGAAGCTGTGGTGATTTGTCAGATCGGCGGCATACTGGGCGTTATCCTTGGTATATGCATGGGTAATCTAGTCTCAATTTTCTTTGATAGCAATTTTATTATCCCGTGGCTATGGATGTCCCTTGGATTATTATTCTGTCTTATTGTCGGAGTGCTTGCAGGCCTGTATCCTGCAATTAAAGCATCGCGTCTTGACCCGATTGATGCACTTCGTTACGAATAATCTTTGTTAGATACCTGATTCAAGCTCGATTAAGCAATAAGAGAAATTGATGTGTACGTATTATACAAAATCACACGTTAAATCAAGCGCAGAACTGATACACAGACAAGATTTGATAGATAACCGTTAAACCCT
>BJGO01000230.1 GCA_014190535.1 Bacteroidota bacterium
AAAATCCGCTGCCGAGAGTGTAACCTGAAATTCATCGACACCACAGCCAAAGGCATCTATAGATGCATTAATTCGTGTGCCAATTGGCACCACGGAACTGCCCTGTCCGCAATCACCTCCTCCATTGGGTTCATTCTCGGTGTTAACCGTGCCTGACAGATTTTTTTTCTTAGTCCATATCGCAAATTGATAATCCAAATCAAAATAATCGGGATGCGATGACGCAGATTTAACTTTAAAATAATAGGTACCTGCACCCAACCCGGTGCCGGTGCCAATTGGAATAATATTTCTGAATCGATCCGTGGGATAGGAATTATCACCGTTTTCGTGTTTTTGAAAGGTATAATTTTCAATCCAGCCTTTTACTGCCGGATTAAACTCAGGACTACCACCGGAACGATGATTGTAAACCACATCCGCAATGGATAATATGTTGTGTTGAGATAATGAATCAATAAGTTGGTCAACCTTAGTACGGGTACCAAAGCCGGTTTTTCTCGAATTCGTTCCTAAGTGATAGTAATCGTAAGTATCATAGCCGTTACTCGCTCCTCCACCCTGACCCAAACTTAGTGGTGGCAACCATAAGTATTTGTACCCTCTGTCAGCAATATATTTTGATTTATTGATCAGCGTATCTACAAAAGATTTACCCTGACCGGTTTTGGGATATTCCCACCACCAAGCCTGTAGCATGATGTCCTGGGCAAGTAGGTTTTTGCAATTTGAAATAATAAAAAGTACCAATAGAAATGTAGTAAAAAACAGATTGTATTTTTTCATAACACTAAGGTATAACAGTTAAACAATGAACCAAAACGGCACACTTATTTTAACTAGAAGTATTTTCAAAAAAAATATGTGTAATGATTGTTAACGGATAGCAGAGACCTCCTCGGTATATACGTCCATAGGTGGGCAGGCACAAATTAAGTTTCTGTCACCGTGCGTATTATTTATTCGGGAAACACTTGGCCAGAATTTGTGTTGCTTGAGGTATGCAACCGGATATGCCGCTTTCGTTCTAGAATATGGTCTGTTCCACTCATCTGCAGCAATAACATGTATTGTATGTGGTGCGTGCTTGAGTACATTATTTTGCGTGTCACAAGTGCCATCGATTATATCTTGTATCTCCCGGCGTATACTGCGCATGGCAACTATAAAACGATCCAATTCTTCCTTGGGCTCGCTTTCCGTCGGCTCTATCATCATGGTGCCGGCAACAGGGAATGAAACGGTTGGTGCGTGAAAACCATAATCCATAAGTCGTTTGGCCACATCTTCAACCTCAACACCATACTTTTTAAACTCACGCATATCAATAATAAACTCGTGAGCACAAAAACCATGAGCACCTTTGTAAAGAATAGCATAATCGCCCTCAAGTGCCGCACGTAAATAATTGGCATTTAGTATAGCATATTCGGTAGACTCCTTGCACCCTGATGCACCAAGCATACGAATATATCCATAAGAAATAAGCAAGATACTGGCCGAACCCCAGGCTGCTGAAGATATAGCGGATACAGCTTTTGAAGTGCCCTGATTACTAACCGAATGACCGGGTAAATATGGTGCCAGATGTGATGCCACACAAATAGGCCCCATGCCCGGGCCGCCTCCTCCGTGAGGAATGCTGAAAGTTTTATGCAGATTAATGTGATTCACATCAGCGCCTATTTGGAATGGAGATGTCAATCCAACCTGTGCATTCATATTTGCGCCATCCATATATACCTGTCCACCATTTTCATGGACAATACGACAGATTGCTCGAATGCTTGTCTCAAAAACGCCATGCGTAGATGGATACGTTACCATCAGTGCGGCCAGATTATGTTTGTATTGCTCGGCTTTTTGTTTGAGATCAAGTAATTCTATATTTCCGTCATCATCACATTTTACGACTACAACCTGAAACCCGGCCATAACAGCACTTGCCGGATTGGTACCATGAGCTGATGAAGGAATCAGACAGATGTTACGATGAGTTTCATTGCGATCTTCGAAGTATTTGCGAATAACCAAAAGACCGGCATATTCACCCTGAGCGCCACTGTTAGGTTGCAGTGAGCAGGCTGCAAAACCGGTAATCTCACACAGGTATTGTTCCAATTCCGTGATAATCTGCTGATAGCCTGCGGCCTGTTCTTTGGGAACAAACGGGTGCAGATGAGCAAACTCAGGAAAGCTAACCGGCATCATTTCCGATGCACTGTTTAACTTCATGGTACACGAGCCCAGAGGAATCATTGCATTGTTTAGAGCCAGATCTTTATTTTCGAGTTGCTTCATGTATCGCATCATCTCCGTTTCAGTGTGATGGCGGTTAAAAACAGGATGTTGCAGATAATTACTGTTTCTGCATAGGTCACCTGCTAGCAGATGTGAATGTATTTGTTTTATTTCCTGATGCTCTTTATTATGCGCCTCGGCAAAAACAGTCAACAGTTTATTTAAATCAGCGACGGAAGTTGTTTCGTCCAGTGAAATAACCAGGTGATTAGCTTTGCCAATATGCACATTGATTTGTTGCTCTTCCAGCAGTTGTCTGAGTTTTGCAATTGCGGATTGATCTGTGGATATTAGGTTAATACAAACCGTATCAAAATAGTTAGCGTGGCTTATCGTATATCCATACTGAGTGAGCTTTTGATGTAATAGATGTGCTTTATCGTGAATGTGCTGGGCAATTTCTTTGATGCCTTTTGGTCCGTGATATACAGCATACATCGCCGCGATGTTGGCTAAAAGGGCCTGTGCGGTGCAAATATTGGAGGTTGCCTTTTCACGACGTATGTGTTGCTCGCGGGTCTGTAATGCCATACGGTA
>BJGO01000231.1 GCA_014190535.1 Bacteroidota bacterium
CCTGATCTTTGTCTCTTGGTCTTGCATAAGGAATCGGAATCTTTACTCCTCCGGCAATATCAAATTTGTTTGTTTCGCCGGCACTTAGGTTTGATAAAATATTGGCAGAGCCAACAAATACGGGACCCAGGCGGAGCGAGATACCGGTATTAAAATCAGTATATGTGTTGTACTCAATAGGCACGTACACTCCGAACCATCGACTCTCCCAACGTGGAGTCAATGCATAGTTGGTAAAGAAGTTTGTTTTGTTAATATCACGCTTACCAGTTCTAAGAGCAATGATAGGGTTAAGATTCAGGTAGAAGCCTTTACCTATGTTGTAGTCAATTAAAAAGTTAAGAGCCACTGGCAGATTCATACTAAATGTATTCCGGTTTGATTCAGCAGGTGCGTTTCCCGGTACATTTTCTATTCGGGTATCAAGATCTTCAAAACTGTTCATGTTCTTAAACAAATCAAGGTCCATTACAGTGGTGTTTGTTACATAATCTCTGGATCGATCAGACTTTCTGTAACGTATGGTGCCAATGTCAGTAATAGAGAAGCCGAGTTTTAATTTATAGATGTCTTTATACTTTGGAACAATATTTTTAATGCCATCTAACTCATAGGTCTGTTCATCGTGTTTGGGCCGAAACTCATACAGTATACCTAAGTCAAGGCCAATACCTGCTTGCTCAAACTTGAATTTTGGTCCGCCGTCTTGCCAGAATGTATTTTGTGATCTGCCATAGTTTACGGTTCCGGTCATGTTAATCATCGTGTCTCTGTTGAGATGGGTATAGGAGTAATCACTTGCAGATACATAAGTGGACATAATGCCCTGAAGCAGTTTAATAGTACCTCCAACTTTTATAACATTTTCTCCATCGTTATGAACAATTCTTGCATAGGGTATAGCATACTCTGTCCAAAGATTTTGATTAATAAGGGCTTGCTCACCGCTAATTGGTAAGAGCAGTTCTTCATCACGTAAGTCACGATAGGCTATTTCGGCGGTATTTTGGTCGATGCCACTGATATTGACCATGCCTCTTGTTCGAGTATAAAATCCAATAGCATCTCGGTCAGAAATTGCCGTAAAAAAAGATGGGCCGAGCACATCAACATTAATGAATGCATTTTTTATTTTACCGTCAAGATTTTGTGTGATGTACTTATCCTGAAAATCCGGTTCATTGAATTTATTTGGATTAAAAAGCGCACTGTTATTAATAGTAAGAAAGTTGTTGCCTACTCCCAGGTTAAACGACGCCAAGTTGATATCATACTTCAATCGGTTATCAGCAATAAAAGCAGGATTAAATAAAGCACCGTGAATACCGGCGAAACTTCCGGTTCGGAATCCCGAATAGGATTGAGAGATCGATTTATTAATCGAGCATACTAAAAATAGGAGGGTTATTGATGTGTAAATTAAGTGTTTCATAGTCGAGTGTTTATTATGAGATAGATTTTAACCAAAGACCTAAACTAATCAAAGTCCAATTGTACGAATTATTAGTTGCATAATTAAAGTCTGCACAAATGTTAATGTATGGCTTAATGAACTTTTGCCAATCCGGATTGGACTCCCATTTCTTTTCGGGAACCTGAAATGCAAGTTTATTTTTTCTCCAGGTTATTTCATCAGGCAACAGGTCATTAAATGAATAACGAATTAATGATTTGGTCCAGCCATTTTTAATTTTGAATTCAGAGGGGATTGAAAAAACATACTCAACGAGTTTGTGGTCAAGAAATGGCAGCCTTACTTCTATGGCATGAGCCATAGAGGAACGATCAGCAAAACGCAATAATTTCTCCAAACCATAGGTTAGTGTCCAATATCGCAGTCCTTCATCCATTGTATTAAAGCGTCCGAAAGGAGGCGTTTGATGTTTGTAGTTATTGTGAAATGAAGCTTTAATAAAGGCAGGTGCGGCATGTCCGACAGTGCGATATTTTAAGGTGGATATTGGCTGCAGTAGTTTCTCAAAATAGGCTTGTATGTATATTTTATTAAGTTCTACCCGTTCCGTATATTTTTCATCATAAAAAGAATTCTTCGATTCATAATCTGCAGACAGACCAGTCATTTTTTTTAATGGATGTCTTCTAATTTTTTCTTTTAACAGCATCTTAAAGAAAACCGGATAGCCGGCGAGGTATTCATCAGCTCCCTGTCCATCGAGGATCACTTTAACTGGCGTGTGGTTCACCATTCTAAATACATCCCACTGAGCAAAGATGCTCGCTGAACCAAAGGGCTCATCCTGGTGGTAGGTAATTTTTTCAGCTTGATTGATAAAATCAGTAAGATCAGGATAACAATCGTAATGATTACTCTTTATTTTTTTAACTATAGTTTCAATATAGTCTCCTTCATCAAGATTTTTGTCTTCGAATCGGGCTGAGAACGTAAACTGTTCGTGAGAAATGTTTTGTTTTTTTAATAGGTCTTCTACAGCACATGCGACAGTGGAGGAGTCGAGACCGCCGGATAAACTTGAGCCTATGGGTACATCGGCGCGTAATCTGCGTTTTACCGATTCAGAAAACAGGTAACGAAACTGTTCACACGCTTCATCAAACGTAATGGATTCATCAGGCTTAATCTGCTCAGTATGCCAATATTTCACTTGTTTCCGCTCGCCAGTATTCATGTTAATTCGCACATAATGAGCGGCTTCTAGTTTAGATATATTGCTGAAAAAAGTATCTGATTTGCATTTTGGGTTTTCAACAAGTTCAAATGCCAGGAAGTAATAGACCATCTGTTCATTAATTACAGGCTTTATGCCTGCTTTCCAAAATGATTTTATCTCAGATGCAAACCTCAGA
>BJGO01000232.1 GCA_014190535.1 Bacteroidota bacterium
TCGATTCCGTGGCCACAACACAATACCAGTACACGGAGCCTTATGAGTCTATGCTTCTTCGATACAACAATATGATTGTATCCAACTTAAATCCCGATGATCCGAATAACTATGGTGAATGGACCATTACCAATACTGCAGGTGGTTTAAATTTACGTTGCGATGATTTCTCAAACGATATCCTTCCTCACGGTGGATTTAATTTGGATTCGCTTACCGTAGGACAAAATCTACAGTATATCTATGGCGTACTGGCTTACACCTTTGGTAACTGGAAATTACTGCCACGCAATAAAGATGATATTGCCGGGTACAGCACCGTTTACACATCAATAGCATCAAACACAGGCAATGAGGCCATTTTGAATGCCTATCCGAATCCATTTAATCAGGAACTTAATGTTATCATAGAAATGAAACAGCCTGAGTTGGCCACTATCCGTTTGTTCGACATCAACGGTAAACAAATCAATGCCATTAATAAACAACTGGGCGTTGGAAAAAATAATATAACCTACCCTACCGAGAACCTGAGCAAAGGAATTTATTTCATTAAATTTACTAGTGAAACCCATTCGGGAATAATTAAAGTCGTTAAGAACTAAACCAACCGAATGAAAACCAACCACGGGAGCCGCTGTAAAACAGCGGCTCTTTTTTTTGTTTTTACTTTTACCGTGTTGTCAAAATTTGAAATTGAAGTATAGTCTATTCATCATCATTCTTATTGCCGGTGCAAACCTCTGTAAGGCGCAACTCAGTGGCTGCACCGCCCCCAGGCATTGAACTATAATGCATTAGCTGAAGTAAACGATGGCTCATGCTTTTATGCCAACGTGAACCTGAGTGTTTCAAAAACATTTGTTTTAGATGAAGCATTGACCGAAAGCAGTGGTTTAATATTTTGGAATAACAGATTGTGGACACACCATGATGACAACAACACCAAGCTATATGCACTGGATACCGCCAACGGTAATACACTACAAAACATCAACTTACCTCATGTAATTAATAACGATTGGGAAGAAATTTCGCAGGACGACAACTATGTTTATGTTGGTGACTTTGGGAATAATGCTGAGGGTAACCGCAGCGATTTACACATACTCAGAATTACTAAATCATCTATACTTCAGAATGCTCCGATAATAGATACTATCCGGTTTCAATATGGCAACCAAAGCAACTTTGATGTTCAAACGGTAAACACCACAGAGTTTGATTGCGAAGCTATGATAGTAACGAGTGACAGTATTTATCTTTTTAAGAAACAATGGACATCGTTTAAATCAACTGTATATCGCATTCCTAAAGTGCCCGGTAATTATACTGCCGACTCCTTATTTACTCTTGAAGTAAACGGTTTGGTAACAGGTGCTACCTATTTGCCTGCGAAAAAACTCGTTGCATTGTGTGGTTACAGCAGTGCCGGAGTACCTTTTCTGTATATGCTCTATGACTTTCCCGGTTATCAGTTCCATAAAGGCAACAAACGACGTATGAACCTGAATCTGGCTTTGCATCAGGTGGAAGGCATAGCTACCCATAATGGTTTGAAGTATTATATGACCAATGAAAAGGCAGGCAATTCTGTGGTTACCTATCCGCAGCAAATGCACACGCTCGACTTAACACCATATCTGAATACTTATTTGAATCCATTAAGTGTTCAGGATAAATTAAAAGACTATTCACTCTCAGTTTGGTATCTAAATAATACATTGTTCATCATTAACCCGACAGGAGTTAAAGAGCAGGTTGTGTTGTATAACAGCTATGCACAGCAGGTTTTAGAGTTTACATTGAACGGTAATGCATTTGAAGAAATAAACTTACCAGCATTGGATACAGGAATTTATTTACTGTATATGCAGATGCACGATGTTAAGAAGGTGCTTGTTACGAAATAGTTTTATGTATTAATAGCGTTTTTGTCTCGACGACTTATGTGCAGAAGCGTTTGCATAATTGTCTGAACCGCTGAAGGAAGTGATGAAGGGATTAATGTGATTGGGTTAATGTTGTTTGATGAGCTTAGTTGCCTTCGGCTTTATTAGGGGTGTTTGAGAGCGCATTAATTGCATTTGCTTGATGTTTAAAGGCGCATGTTTGACATTAAATGCCTCATGTTTGAGTGCGAATTGGCACGGTGAGGGTATGAAATTGTTAAATACCCCTTTTGGGGTATTGACTTTGGGGTTTGGGGAGGGTATATTTATTCGAACAAAAAACATATCTTATGAAGAACACCACTACACCAAACAAGCTGCGTAACTTGACAGGCTTAAGCACAGCACAGCACAGCACAGCACAGCACAGCTAATGCTTTTGCTTATGCGAATAATTTAGTCTTTGTAATAATGGCTATATTCTTGTTTAACTTCAACGGTGTCTATGCACAAAACATGTATTGTGATACTGATGAATCGCAAGGCCAACAAAACTCATTGCCCACAGATTGTTTTATTTATAATAACTATATAACTGATGACACTCATCTCGACCACACACCAATACTTTATATCAATGTTAATCTACATTTTATTTCCTTAACTAACGACCTTAATAACGATTACACCAATTTTACTGTTACTGGTGCATCTAATCCGGCAGGAGTAACAGCACTTGAATATGGGCAAGCACTTATTAGTGCATGTAATTCTCTACTGGCAAATAACCCACTTTTAACCGGCACGTATGCAACAGGAATACTGCCAGAACCGGTTCAAATACGCCTTAAGCTATATTCTACGAGCGGTAATGATGCAGATGCGGTGCATTGTCATAG
>BJGO01000233.1 GCA_014190535.1 Bacteroidota bacterium
AGTAAAATAACTTGGAACGACGATGTCCCTGAACAAACCGGTATACGTGTGGAAGCAAGAGCATCGGATAATCTGCTTAACCTCGCTCTTACGCCATTTGTTGAAGTACAAAATGGTCAGGAGTTTTGTTGCGCAGGTGTAACCGGACGCTATGTGGAGATTAGAACAAATTTATTCAGAGATATAACGGTAAATCTTACACCCGTACTTTATGATTTAACCGTTGAATGTTGTGAAATATATCCGAATCAATTGCCTGATATAACATCGTCAAATGGTTGTGGTCTGGGTGATGTGTTATTCATTGCAGCAGAGCAAAATAAAACTTTTACAGTAACGGCCAGTGATCCGGATGCTGATCAGAATGTAACGTTAAATGTAATTGGTTTACCGTCCGGTGCAACAATGTCGCCCGCCGTTCCGGTTACCTCAAATCCTGTATCCAGTACATTCAGTTGGACTCCTACCTCATCACAACTTGGAGACTATACAGTGCGTTTCACAGCAAATGATAAATATTGTTATCAAGATGTATGTGATAAACTCATCAGGGTGGTATCGTGCCCTCAGATATCGGGTGTTGTAACAAATCCAACCTGTAATAACTCAAACACAGGAAGCGTCGTTACCACTGTTTTAGGTGGTGCTGCTCCTTATACCTATCTGTGGAGTAATGGCAGAACAACAAAGAATCTAACTAATGTTGTTGCCGGAACATATACGGTTACGGTAACCTGTTCAAATGGATTTACCGGTACTAAACAATTCACCCTAACCAATCCACCACTATTATTGGCTTCCATAAATTGTCCTTTGGCTTGCTTCAATCAATGTAATGGCCAGGCAATTGTTACCGTTTCCGGCGGAACTCCCGGATATACATATCAATGGAGTGGACCAAACGGGTATGTGGCGGGTAACGTTTCAAGTATCACAAACCTCTGCCCGGGTACATATCGTGTTACCGTAACCGACTCAAGAGGATGTAAACGTATTGTAAGCAGTAATGTGTTTCAGAATACACAAATTTCAATCAACCAGATCATTACACCGATTGCTTGTCAGAACCAATGTAACGGCAAAATTACTCTAGCAGTGAGTGGTGGAGTTGCACCGTACACGTATTTGTGGAATAATGGTACGACAAAAAATAATGTTGCCAATTTATGTGCAGGCACCTATATGGTTACAGTAACTGATAACAAAGGTTGTCAGGCAACTAAAGCCTTTACTTTAGTTAATCCAGCTCCTTGCAGTTTAGCCGGCGGCCGAATAGATGATGGTTTTAACTTATATGATGTTAATGTCTATCCTAACCCAACCAACAACATTGTAAACATTAATATTAATGCTGTTGGTCAATCACAAACAAATATTCGCATTACGGATTTGTTAGGCAGAAACCTTGTAGATGAAGCTAAAGAACTTTCTGATGGAGATAATGTAATCACCTACAATTTAGCGGACTATGCCGCTGGTGTTTATCTGATATACATAGGAAATGACACTGAACAACGATTGTTCAAAGTGGTTAAAGAATAATAGTTTGAATTGATTGTCAAAAAAAGGCTGTCCGCAAGGATGGCCTTTTTTATTTACTAAAGCCTGTTTTGTTTTTATCCCTAGGCTGAAGTGCGGTGTGATTTTAGTTTCCTGTAATTTAATTAATCCACTCACGCCCCGGCGATTCACAGTCCGGCCCGAAAGGTAAGGTAAGGTAACTAATCAAATAAAGTTTGGCTCAATAATAGTAGTTACTGTCGGCTTTAGACAGCTTTTGTCTGAATCATGCCAAACCAATATAATCATCCGGGATTGCTAAGCCGGCGTAGGATTTTTCCGGTATTTGCACGAACCAACTTACTGCCTTTAAGTTTCCATAGTTGTTCGCGGGCCACTCGCGCCCGTTCGGTCAGATTAATAATCGGTAACGGGTATTCATGAAAAGCAGGGTCCGTTATCAGTCGCCGTTCAAGTGCCGAGAGGGCATAAGGGTTATGCATAAATGATGTTGGACAATTTGCCAGTTCGGGTAACCATTTTTTGATGAAGGTGCCATCGGGGTCTTGTTCCAGAGCTTGCTTCTCCGGGTTATAAATGCGAATGGTATGCACACCAAAGGTAGCGGCCTGCATCTGAAATTGCGGATAATGAATACCAGGTTCATAATCAAGAAATAGCCGAGCCAGATGATGTACACCAGATTGCCAGGGTTGCCATAGATGATGGGTTAAAAAGGAAACAAGCATACTGCGCATGCGAAAGTTGATATATCCGGTAGCATGCAGACACCGCATCGTGGCATCAATTAGTGGAAATCCGGTTTGTCCCTGTTTCCAGGCCTCGAGCCAGGCTCCGTTGGTTTCGGTGCGTGTACCATTGTAACCGGGATTTACATTGTCAAATTCCATGGCACAATGCGACTCGAACTTTTGAATAAAATGATCGTGCCAGTGTAAGCGGCTGATAAAAGCATGAAGCGATCGCCTGCTGACTGCATTATTTTTAGCCGCCATCGTTTCCTGATATACCTGCCTCATGCTCACATTACCATAGGTGAGATACGGGGAGATGCGACTACACGAAGTCCTTGAAGCTTCAGGCTTTGAAATATGCCGCATGTAGGTTGTGTGACGTGAGTCAAGGAACGATTTAAGATAACTATGTGCCGCCGATTCGCCACCGGGCTGCATGAGGCTTTGTCTGTGCGCGCATTCGTATGAAGCCATATGTGCACAAGACGAAAATATTTCGCTGTGT
>BJGO01000234.1 GCA_014190535.1 Bacteroidota bacterium
GCATCTGGTTATCATTCATTGTAAACCATTAGGCATGTACCCAAACATCAACGAATCGGTAGCAATTACATGTGAATATATAACACCACACCACACCTGCATCGATTTAATATATAATCCTGAAAGAACATTATTTCTTAAACAGGCAGAACGAAAAGGCAGTACTTTGATTAACGGCTATGATATGTTAGTAGCTCAGGCAGAAGCATCCTGGGAATTATGGCGAAGTCTGATCCATTAATTACTTCAGCCTTAACACGGCCAATCATGATACCGGTGCTTTGATGACTTCGGCAACCTTAATTTTTATTTCTTCAACTACTTCAGGGTTCAGCAGGGTGGTGATGTCGCCAATTTTATCCGGCTCACCTTCAGCAATTTTTCGGATAATGCGGCGCATAATTTTACCGCTTCGTGTTTTAGGTAATCCACTAACTGCACAGAGGTAATCAGGCCGCGCAAAAGAGCCGATTTTTTCACTCACCAGTTTATGTATTTCTTTGCTCAGTGCAGTCATATTTTGCGGCTGATGATGGCAGGCCACAAATGCAAATAAGCATTGCCCTTTGATGGCGTGAGGAATACCCACGACAGCGCACTCATAAACATTTTCATGCTCATCAATAGCGTTTTCAACTTCAGCAGTGCCAATGCGATGGCCGGAAACATTGATTACATCATCCACGCGGCCGGTGATTCGATAATAACCGTCATCGTCTCTGCGGCAACCATCGCCGGTAAAATAGAGGCCTTTATATGTAGCGAAGTAGGTTGATATAAACCGATCGTGATCTCCATAAACACTGCGGGCCTGTCCGGGCCAGGATTGTTTGATGCAGAGATTACCCTCAGCATTTTTTTCAAGCAGTTCATTACCCTGAGCGTCCACAAGCACCGGTATCACTCCCGGAAGCGGCAGGGTAGCAAAGGATGGTTTTGTTGGTGTGATGCCGGCTAATGGTGCAATCAGTATGCCACCGGTTTCAGTCTGCCACCAAGTATCTACAATGGGGCACCGCTGATGCCCAACGTTTTCGTGATACCAGTTCCAGGCCTCTTCGTTTATGGGTTCGCCAACACTTCCTAATACACGTAGTGAGGATAAAGATTTACCCTTAAAGTGTTCGAGCCCCTGTGCCTCCAATGCACGAATAGCGGTTGGGGCTGTATAAAAAATAGTTACGCGGTGTTTATCAACCACATCCCAAAGTCGGCCCCAGTCAGGGTAGGAGGGAACACCTTCGAAAAGGACACTTGTTGCTCCACATAAAAGTGGGCCATAAACCATATAGCTGTGTCCTGTTATCCAACCAATGTCGGCTGTACACCAGTAGATATCATCATGTTGGTGCTGAAAAACATTGGCAAAGGTATATCCTGCATAAACCATATACCCGGCAGTGGTGTGTAATACCCCTTTGGGCTTTCCGGTAGATCCGGAAGTATATAGAATGAATAAGGGATCTTCGGCATCCATTGCAACTGCATCGTGCGTTTCACTCTGATGTTCGATGACATCGTGCCACCAGATATCGCGTTTAGGATACATCGTGATATCAAAGTTCCGGTGATTCAGAACGACAACATTTCGCACGCCCGGACAGCGCTCTAAGGCCTCATCCACAATGCTTTTGAGTACCAGTTTTTTATCACCCCGGTACACACCATCAGCAGTAATCATCCAATGGCAGTCGGCATCATTCACACGATCTGCAATTGCCTGAGCAGAAAAACCACCAAACACCACGGAATGAATAGCACCAATACGGGCACAAGCCAATAAGGACACTGCAAGTTCAGGAACCATAGGCATGTAGATACAAACCCGGTCTCCTTTTTTTACACCCATGGCAGATAGTCCGTTTGCAAGCCGACACACCATGTTGTGTAAGTCATTGTAGCTGATATGCCGCACGGCTTCTTTTGGATCATTTGGTTCCCAGATATAGGCGGTCTGTTCGCCAAGTGCCAACAGATGTCGATCTAAACAATTCTCGGTTATATTCAATTTTGCTTCATCAAACCACGTGTAGTTTACTTGATGGTAATCGCCGCTTCTAACCTTACTCCAACGCTGTTTCCAGGTGAATGAATCAGCAACGCGACCCCAGAATATGTCGGGATGGGCAATGCTTTCATCATAGGCCAAACGGTATTCGTTCATGGAATTTATTTTCATCGTGTTACCTTCGTGTTTTGTACAATCAATATTAACAATCATGAGTCAAAATGCACGTGAAATCATCCTGTCGCTTCCTACGCGCCTAAAGCCCGGCACGGCCGATGGTCTGAATTTTTATTATCATTTTATTATCAGCGGTTCCCGCGGAGGGTCATTTACCGTTTCCATAGCCGATGGTCGATGTCAGGTGTCAGAGTCGCTTACCGGTGATGAACCTAAGTGTGTGATTCAAACCAGTGATGAAACGTATGAAGAAGTTGAATATGGACGCACCAATGCACAGATGGCCGTTATGTTTGGCAAGATTAAGGTTTCCAACATTCCGTCTATGCTCAAGTTTGTAGAAATGTTCAATCGCCTCAGTTAATCAGTAGGTTGATTGCCTGATCGTGTGGTTTATTATGTTCTATTCAGGTTGTTCATAACAAGTTATTAACATATTCTTGTTTTAATCATAAGTAACATTATATTAGAGCAAACATTTTCGCTATGGACATTAATGGCGAGCTCATATTGAAGGTCTGGGGTAAGGCATCGCCGATACCCGG
>BJGO01000235.1 GCA_014190535.1 Bacteroidota bacterium
GCGAAGTGTTTCGCAAGCTGATGGGCGAAATTGATGTGCCTGTAGCACAGTCGCGCACGGCCAACTCCATGCTGGAGGGAAAAGAAATTGCACAGGAGATCGGTTTCCCTTTGGTGATTCGTCCGTCATACACCCTTGGAGGAACAGGCGGTGGCTTTGTGCATAAGAAAGAAGAATTTGAAGCCGCGCTGGAGCGTGGATTGAAAGCATCGCCAAGTCACGAGGTGCTGGTAGAAAAAGCCGTGTTGGGCTGGAAAGAGTACGAACTGGAACTCCTGCGCGATGCTGACGATAATGTGGTCATTATTTGCGTGGTAGAAAATTTTGACCCTATGGGTGTGCATACCGGCGATAGCATCACTATTGCGCCGGCTATGACCCTGAGCGATACCGTGTATCAGCGTATGCGCAACATGGCTATGCGGATGATGCGCTCGCTGGGCAACTTTGCCGGCGGCTGTAATGTGCAGTTTGCCCTTAATCCTGAAACGGAAGACATCATAGCGGTGGAAATTAATCCGCGTGTATCGCGCTCCTCGGCCCTTGCCTCCAAGGCAACCGGATACCCTATTGCCAAGATTGCGGCCAAGCTGGCCATTGGCTATCGGTTAGATGAGTTGCGTAATCAGATTACCAAAACCACTTCGGCCTATTTTGAACCTGCACTGGATTATGTTGTGGTAAAAATTCCACGTTGGAACTTCGACAAGTTTGCCGGCTGTGATGAGACTTTAGGCTTGCAAATGAAGTCGGTGGGTGAGGTTATGAGTATTGGTCGCACCTTTATTGAAGCCTTACAGAAAGCATGTCAGAGCCTGGAAAACGACAGCATAGGATTAGGTGCAGATGGCAAGCAATGGAAAAAATCGGAGGAGATTTTAGACCGTATTCAAAAACCGCATTGGGACAGGCTTTTCAGAATTAAAGATGCACTCACACTTGGCGTACCGGTTAAAACGATTCATAAACTCACACAAATTGATATCTGGTTTCTAAACCAGATCCATGAGCTGGTTAAAACAGAATTGGAACTGCGTAAATACACGCTTGAAAATATTCCGGCCGATATGTTGCGCGACGCCAAACAAAAAGGATACAGTGATGCACAGATAGCGACTATTCTGAATAGCCGAGAGGACGATGTTTATGTAAAACGAAAAGAGTGCAACATCAGGCGCACATACAAACTGGTTGATACATGTGCGGCTGAGTTTCCGGCCCAGACCCCTTACTACTACTCAACATTCGAATCGGAGAATGAAAGTGTATCCAGCAATAAGAAAAAAATTATTGTACTGGGTTCAGGTCCCAATCGTATTGGACAGGGCATTGAATTCGACTACTGCTGTGTTCATGGCCTGCTGGCCCTGAAAGAATGCGGCTACGAGGCCATCATGATTAATTGTAATCCGGAAACTGTGTCCACCGATTTTGATATGGCGGATAAACTCTACTTTGAGCCGGTTTTCTGGGAACACCTGATCGAAATTATTGAACACGAGAAACCCGAAGGCGTGATTGTTCAGCTTGGCGGACAAACCGCACTAAAACTGGCAAAACGATTACACGAAAATGGTATAAAAATTATTGGCACCTCATTCGAGAATATGGATATTGCTGAGGACCGTGGTGCCTTCTCTGATTTACTAAAAGAACTGGGTATCCCGTATCCGGATTATGGTGTTGCCTATAATGTGGACGAAGCGGTTGAGGTGGCCAAGCGTGTAGGTTATCCGGTACTAGTGCGGCCTTCTTATGTATTGGGCGGACAACGTATGCGTATTGTTATCAATGATGAAGAGTTGGAAACGGCCGTGTTAAAATTATTAAAGCATATGCCCGGCAATAAAATATTGATTGATCATTTCCTGGACCGCGCTGATGAAGCAGAGATTGATGCTATCTGCGATGGCAATGAAATTCATGTGATGGGTGTGATGGAACACATCGAGCCGGCCGGCATTCATAGCGGAGACAGCTCAGCCGTATTACCAACATTTAATTTACCTTATGAGGTGGTAACCAAAATGGCCGAATATGCCGAACAGATTGCTTTTGCATTAAAGATTAAAGGTTTGATTAATATTCAGTTTGCCATTAAAAACGGTAAAGTGTATGTGATAGAAGCCAACCCTCGGGCATCGCGCACAACGCCATTTATTGCTAAGGCCTATCAGACGCCGTATTTGAACATTGCCACCAAAGTGATGATTGGAGCAAATAAGCTGAAAGACTTTACCATTGAAAAGAAGATGCGTGGCTATGCCATCAAAGAACCGGTGTTCTCCTTTAATAAGTTTCCCGGAGTAAATAAGGAATTAGGCCCGGAAATGAAAAGTACCGGTGAAGCCATACGCTTTATTAACGATTTGTTTGATCCTTTTTTCAGGCAACTCTACAAAGAAAAAAGTATGTACTTAAGTCGTTAAATAATTGAGCAGATTCTTTTGTTACCTTTAATCAAACCTCATACTTGAACATGAAAAAAATAAATTCCACATTATGCATATCGCTGATACTAGCAACACTGGTATCTTGTAAAAAAGAATCGATCATTGAGTATAACTGTGCAGGCATTTCGCCCACATACGATGGAGAGATCAAAGCCATACTAAATACCCACTGCGCCACATCAGGCTGCCACAATGCCTCATCCAAAAAAGCCGGTATAAATCTCAGCGACTATACC
>BJGO01000236.1 GCA_014190535.1 Bacteroidota bacterium
AATGGAAAGGAAGGCACACACGTGAAGTGTTATCTGCGTATGGCAAGCCGGATTATATAAACACAAAAGACGTTCCGGGCACTACGATGTTTATTTATGTAACAACCGATTTTACGCCGGACATCCCCCCAAATCACATATCAAAAGATTTCTGGTTTAAAAATGACAGTATCATTTATAAAGTTGAGTCTTACCGGTGGTGACTGAAGGTGGCGCGATCATCGCCACCCACTTGGTCAACTACAGCTATTTACTTATTCTGATGGCCTCACCGGATTCCCAGTGCTTATTCTCAGCCGTATAGTACAGAAAGATGTTACTTGCCGCCGCTTCAAAATTTCCGGGTATTTCGGCTTTTAAATCTATGGGTATCTGAATTTTTTCGTCAGCTCTTAACTGGCGGAAGTATAGAACAAGATTATTCTCCCAAATCTCAAAATAAGCAATCGACCGTTGCTCTTGTAATGCCTTTAGCGTGTTCATCTGCAAACTCAATCCGGCAGGTATGCCAATTATGGCTGTAGTAGAGGGCTTAGCTGTATCCCGCAAGTTTTGCACCTGTATATTCATACGAACCATATCGCCTACTCTGCACTGGTTTAAGCTCAAAGCTGTTTGCAGATCAACGTCACACGCCTCCGAAGAGGGTGGTAATGCGATATTGTAGGTTACATTAACGGTATAGGGTAAGGCCACGTTACATCCTTTGTACTTAATTTTTAATTGATGTTTGCCCTCGCCAACGAATTTTTCGAGTCCTTTTATTTCAATGGCCCCCTGATCGCCCTCACGGAATGAGGCTTCGCCGATAGCTTCATCATTCAGGTAAACAGTAATTGTACCCGACTCCGCTGTTCTTCTGGAAAACAGACTGTACTTACTCAATGCTTTCAGTGCCAGTATGGTAGCCTGTGTATTGCCCCAATCACCATAACCACTTCTGGAATTAACCAGATAGGAAGCGGCTTTTTCTGTTTTAGTCCAATCCGGTTTAGAGGACTGCAACATGGCTAACAGTCCGAGTGATGTTGTCTCTATATCTAGCCCTTTGCCGGTTGAATATGTGATACTGTGTTGTGCACCCTTCAAGGCACCATCAGTATCCTGTATAGTCAGTAACTTACTTAGGACCTCGTCGGCACGTCTGAAATCTTTTTTATTATATAAGGTATTGGCTACTAAAGCGAGTATGTAGGGATCTTGTTTCGAAAGTGCCTGCTGATATGCGTAGTCAACTTCTTTTTGAATATCGCCGTAACCGGCTTCGCTTAATGCATAGGTGATATAGGCATTGGTTACATCATCCGATGCCCGACCAAAGTAATCGAGAGCCTTACTATCACGCTTATATCCACCCTGACCATCGCGGCGATTCAACAACCAATCGGCAGTACGGTTAATCATGGTTTCGTCAACACCGGAATACAACTTTTTATACTCATTAAATTGCATCAAACCATAAGCGGTTAATGCCTCGTGGCCTGGGGCCGAACCAAACCATTCATATCCTTTTTGATTGGTTTCAAATGTTACTAATTTTTCATATCCGTCCCTCAATAACTCCTTGGCTTTAGCATACGTGACCATATCTCCGCTTTCACTGCTTTTTAAGTAATCCATAATCATCGCATTAGGGTATGAACTCATGCTCGTCTGTTCAAAACAACCACCGGGCCTGCGAAGCAAACCACTAATGCCCTGCAGCAAGGTGCTTACTGTACCCGGATAGGCAGTAAGAGACACCTTAACCGTTCCGGGTAAAGCGTCTTTTATAGATAAGGAAAACGTGCGATCTAAATCACGGCCGCTAAAACTTTGTTGAACCGGGAATCCTCTGGAATCGACCTTAACAGGCACTGTAGTCTCATCGGTATAGGTATCACCGATATATGAAATCAATATCGTATCCAACATCTGAACGGGCAATGCCTTAAATTGACGATAAATAATCTGCGAGGTTTGAGGCCCCAGATTGATAAGGGTATCTGTAAATAAACCATTCAAGACTTCACGGTTAAAAGTAAGCGATAGTTTACCTGAGATATTTTTTGAAGAATTATTTTTCAGTATAACCGGTAGCATGAACTGATCGCCGGAAGTAAGTGTACCGGGTATCTTGGAGCTGATTTCTACCGGTAGCTGTGTATAAAGCAACTTTTCGGATCGGCCCGGTAATCCTAAATCAGAAATACCTTCGGCAATAATCCGGAATGAACTGATGAGATCATTTGTGGTAAACTCAAATGATGCGCGGCCACCGGCATCAGTTTGAATAGCATGGTTAAAATATAGTGTTGACTCAAAACTGGAACGAGTTGCTGAAGCAGATGTATATTTTTTAACCGGAAATTGTCTGGATCTATAGTACGTGGTTATCTTAATTTTATTTTTTTCAAGAATACTGTCGTTTGCAATCATACCTTTGAATCGAAAGTCGTCTACTATAAGCTCCTCCCTGTCCGGTCTTTCCTTTTCCTCTTTATCAGGCATAACAGGTTTACTATCGTCAAAAGCCCTGGGCTTATTATTCTTTCTAGCCACAACCTGCCCCACTTCATTCAATTGTTCATTCCGGTCTTCAAGTGGCATCATTGCCTCCGGAATTTCATTAAGCGCTTCATTTTTAATCACGCCTCGTGTCCGTTTGTAATTTATGTGGTCGTATAACCAAACCGTATAAG
>BJGO01000237.1 GCA_014190535.1 Bacteroidota bacterium
TGCCCCATCATACTGCTTACGTTGCTGTAAATCTGAATCGGCTCCGAGAACGGGTTGTTATAATTACTCAGATATCGGTCGTAGGTAATGGCAAACTGATAGGCATCGTAATTCAAGTGATGCAATTCAAATACATAATTCGCAATTGGCTGAAACTGAAAATCCGGTTTATCCATGGTAAACGAAAATGTCCGTTGCTTGCCATTAAACGTAACATCATCAATAATGAATTCATTCGACTGCCCGAACAGGGGATCGGCAGAGGTGATGAAGATGGGGTAGTTGTATAGTAACGAGGAGTCGCGGTAAAATAGCTTGATGAGATAATAGTTTTTTTCACTTCCCGGATCATCGATCGTCATCTTCAGATTAACCGATTCGCCATACTCCGATACAAAGCCCATCGTATCGATTGTGGCGCTCACGATTTCGACCGGGTAGGGCAGTGTGGTTTGTGCGGTGATGCGCTCATAGTTTTCGTAGGCACAGTCCACACGATAGGTTTTTCCGGCCTGCGGCTTAAAATTGAATTTGTAATATCCGGCATTACCTTCGGTGAGGCTACCAAGCAATACTTCGTTTTCATATACATCAACCTTGGCCGTAGTTACGGCAACGGCACCGTTACGGTCTATACTACTTACACTTCTGTTTACATAAACAAGAACCAGGGAGTCGGCATCCAGTGTGCAGGACATCACCAGACGGCGTGGTGGCGTTCCCAGGTCGATGATAACCTGTCGGTCGCAGGAGGTTATACAAGCTAGCAGGAATAAGAACATGAAATTTTTCATGGTTAAAAGTTAATGTTGTACGAGATGGATGGAATAATTGGAAACAGGGCAACGGAGCGTACCTCTTTATCGCCCGATTGGCTATAGCCCACATAATAGAAATACGGATTCAGCCTGCTGTATGCATTATATAAGGAGACGTTCAGCTGATCTTTTCTTTTCTTTTTTTCGCCAAACCAGTTGAAGCCGATATCCAGTCGATGATAGGGTATCATACGAAAAGAGTTTCTGCTTCCGAAATATTCTGCGCCTCCGCTACCCATAAAATCGATGCCATTGGCGAGCGAGAGCGGATTATTGGGCACATTAAATTGTCCGATGGGCAGGGTGATCGCATTACCTGTTCCGAAAACCCACGTAATACCGAGGCTGAATTGATCATTCATTTTGCGTTCGAGCACCAGCTCAACATCGTGGCGCCGGTCATATTTATAGGGAAACACATCGCCAAAGTTGATATTCGGGAACTGCCTTCGGCTATAGCTGATGGTATAACCTATCCAGCCATTCCAGCGGCCCGTTTTCTTCTGCAAGAACAACTCAAGCCCATAGGCCCAGCCTCGTCCTGCATCTACCTTGTTCTCCCAGCTTTCAGCAGTATTGAGAAAGTTGGCGCCACCGAGGTAGTCGATTACATTGTTCATGTGTTTGTAATAAACTTCGGCAGTAAACTCAAAATCCTGACTGTATTTTTTAAAACTGCGCGAATACCCGAGTGCAGGTTGCCAGCTTCGTTGTGGTTTAATGCGTGCGGTGGCCGGCACCCAGAGGTCGGTAGGCAGGCCCACCGTACTGTTGGTGAGCAGGTGCAGGTATTGTTGCATCATCACAAAGCTCGCTTTGATACTGCTCGTTTCGTTCAGCAGATAGCGGGCACTGATGCGCGGCTCAGGCATCTGAAACCAGGTGCCCTGTACCAGGTTGCCCGACCATCGCAGACCGGGATTAATCTTTAGCAGAGAGGTAATTTGCCAGTCATCCTCGAGGTAGGCGTAAAATTCGTGTGCATAGATCGGCTTACTGCCAAATGTAGTATCGTAGTTCACACTATTTCCTTCCGACAGATTAAACTGCACGGTGCCGGTGGTGAAGGTGTGATCGATAAATCCGGCGCCGAAGCGAACAAGATGTTTATTTCCGGCATAGTAATCAAAATCAATTTTGGCGCTTCGGTCTTTAATGCCGGAGAGGTATTTCAGCCGGTATGAATTGCTGGTTTTGGTGAAGCCGTCGTCGGTGGTTTCTTTAAGTGTGGCATCAACCACAAAGCGGAAATCGGAGAAAATCAGACTCGTATTGGCAAAAAGCTTATTGTTAAACTGATGATTCCACCTCAGGGTTGAGGTATAGTTGCCCCATTCGATACCATAATTGTCGCGCTGGGTATATTCGATGCCGCTATCGCTGTAATCGGAATTCGTACGGGCATAAAAACGGTCGCGGCCACCATAGAAACTCAGATACACCCGATCCTTATTGGTAATGAGGTAATTGGCTTTTGCATTAACATCCCAGAAGTAGTAACCGGCTGTGCCGGTGCCCTCACTTGCCAATTTGATGAGCGGCGAGAGCAGTACATCCAAATAGGTGCGTCGTGCGGAAACGATAAAGGACCCTTTATCTTTTTTTATAGGCCCCTCCAGCATCAGCCTGCTGGCCACCAGGCCAATACCTGCGGAGCCGCTGATTTTTTTGAGGTTGCCTTCCTTCATCGTTATATCAATCACACTGCTCAGGCGCCCTCCGTAACGTGCAGGAAAGCCACCGGTATAGAGCGATACATTTTTGATGGCATCGGCGTTAAACACGCTAAAGAATCCAAACAGATGCGATACGTTGTACACTGGT
>BJGO01000238.1 GCA_014190535.1 Bacteroidota bacterium
TAACTAACCTGCCCCGGAAATGCTATACGTAATAGCTGTAAGCGTGCATCAAATTCAGATGCCTTGATCGCAGTTTGATCACACATCATAAACTCATAGCAGGCAAAAGAAAAGTTATAATTCATTACAGCATCAAATTCCTCTCCATTCAGATATGGCTTTAAGACGGGTACACTATCTACTACCTCTGCGGTGAGATAGGCCTCGGGATTAAGCAGTTTAACCCATCTTCTGTAATCACGCCAAAACGAATGTTTCATACAAAAAGCGACATCTAATCGCCATCCGTCAACGCCAAATTCGATGCCCCGCTTATCGGGATTCATCCATCGTTCGGTTGTTTTAAGCACATACTCCCTCGGACCATTTACCAAACCCTCCTCATCTTCATTCAACTCGGGTAGTTGCTTTATACCAAACCATCCTTCGTAATCAAACTGAATACCTTTCTTTTTATCTTCAAACGTTTTAATCTGAAACCAGTATTTATACCGGCTTTTTTGCTGATGCTTTACTACATCTTTGAAGGGCACACTTTCCTGCCCCATATGGTTGAACACCCCATCAAAAATGATATACATTCCCCGCCGGTGCACCTCTTCAATGAGCTTGAGTGCCAGTTTATCTGCAGCTGTCCATTTCCAGGTATCCGGATCGCTAAACTTCTCTGCTTCGATAATTTTTTTATCACCGACAGGGTCGGGCCCAAACGATGGATCAACATGATGGTAACATATCTGATCATACTTATGATGGGATGGAGCATAGAATATCGGGTTAAGATAAATGGCGCCTATGCCTAATGATTTCAGGTAATCCAGTTTATCAATAATACCCTGCAGATCGCCACCATATCGCCGACGCTGAACATTGTACCAGAAATCTTTACCATTTTGTTTTTCGTAGGCTTGCATTTCGTACCAATCACTACTCCAGGAATGTACTTCCCAAGGCGGATTGATATCGAAGGGATATGAGCCGGCCTGATCTTTAAGAATGGGATCATTTTTGGGATCACCATTACGGAAGCGCTCCGGAAAAATCTGATACCACACTACTTTAGCCGCCCATTCAGGAACAAGAAAGGAGCTGTCCTGAACAAACTGTGCCTGTACCGTAGTACATGTAAAAAGCAACCCGATGAATAAGGTTTTTTTCACTCCAATGCTCTAACGCACCACTTTGTAAAGAGTTTCAATAATCAAATACCCAATAGCTGCTATGTGGAATTAATAAATGAAATCATTACATATTGCGTCTCGATGTATTTTTATGCGCATAACTAAATCCGTTGAAGCAACTCATTTTAATCAGACACGCCAAATCAGACTGGAGTCATAACGGAATACGTGACATTGACCGCCCGCTGAATCAACGGGGGAACCACGATGCACCGCGGATGGCTGAACATTTCAGCAAGTTTTTCCAGCCCGAAATTTGGTATGTATCCCCTGCCCTGCGTGCGCAACAGACCGCCGCATATTTCCTTAACAAACAGCAACAACATCACATCCCATCCATCACTGAACAAGCGCTGTACTCCTTTGACCTGAACACCGTGATCCAACTTATTACTCAATTTGATAATAAATACGTATCGGCGGCCTTGGTGTATCACAACCCTACAATCAGTGAAACAGCGCATTATTTCTGCAACCACTTCACCGAACAGGTACCTACCTGCGCTGTTGTAGTATTATCTTTTTCAGTTGATCAATGGCAACATCTGAGTGCAGATACGGCTGAACTTAGTACCTATGACTATCCCAAACGCCACGATTGGGCATTCAAATCATGATGATGAAATCACTTAATAATAAAGTAATTGTTATTACCGGTGCTTCTTCCGGTATCGGCAGGGCCCTGGCTTTGGAGTGTGCCTCTATGGGCGGCGACCTTAGTCTTGCCGCACGCAACATCGATCAGCTAGAAATACTGCAAAACGAAATAACTGCACGTTATCCGGTTCGTGTGTTGTGCACACGAACGGACGTGAGCAGAAGGGATGATTGTGAACAGCTGATTCAAGAGACCGTAAAGACCTATGGCAAAATCGATATCCTGATCAATAACGCCGGTATCAGCATGCGTGCCTTATTTAATGAATGTCAATTATCGGTGATTGAGGAAGTGATGAATATTAATTTTTGGGGAACGGTATACTGCACTAAATATGCATTGCCACATTTGCTTAAACAACGTGGCAGTGTGGTTGGTGTGTCGTCTATTGCAGGCTACAAGGGTTTACCGGGAAGAACCGGTTACAGTGCCTCCAAATTTGCGATGCAAGGTTTTCTGGAAGCGCTGCGAATCGAAAACCGAAATCAGGATTTGCACGTTTTGATTGCCTGCCCGGGATTCACCGCTTCCAATATCCGCAAGTCTGCTCTTGGACAGGATGGTACGGTGCAGGGCGAGAGTCCACGGCATGAGGATAAGATGATGCGTGCGGAGGAGGTTGCACATTATATCATTAAGGCCACATTGCAACGGAAACGAACCATTATACTCACACGACAAGGTAAGCTAACCGTTTGGCTGAATAAATTCTTTCCCGGATTTATGGATAAGCTAACCTTTAATCATATGAAAAAGGAACCCGGTTCTCCATTCTGATTAAGCTATCGCAAAT
>BJGO01000239.1 GCA_014190535.1 Bacteroidota bacterium
GCATAGGTAACTTTTAGATGCAAGGAACTCTTGTTCGCCATCCCGGCGCGCCCCTCCATAATGATGCGGTTGTTCTTCAGCCGCTCAGCTGTTTCAGAATTTTGGTTTTGTGCGGTTCGGTATAAATAGGAAATACTCAGCCGGCGGTTGTTAGTCGTCTGATAGGTTATGCGCGGTTCTGCACTATAGCCCAGTATATTGAAGTTTCTTGTCAGGAAATATTCTGACAGATTTTGCTTTATATCTCGACGTAACTCTTGTTGTATCTGAATAGTCTTGGTTAGGTTCCAGCGAAATCGGAGGGTGTAATTTTCTACAAGACGGGCTTCGAATCCATTATTTAAAAAGCTTTTTGATGTATTCCGTTGCGAATTAAAGTCGATGCTGTAAACCGGACTGTTACGATTAAATGAAAGATTATTAGCGAGTATACTGCTGTTACTTACCAACAAACTATCAGCAATATTGAATTGAAACGGGTTGAGCGCCTCTATGATCTGAATGCCCCGCAGTTTGTTATCAAACTGAATCGTAAACGAATCGTACCAACGGGTTAAAAACTTTTTTAAGCCTTTCTCTTTCATCCACACTGCCCTTGGCTGAATGTTAACGGTCTGTGAAAACTGATTAGTAAATGTTTTTACAAAGTCGTTGGTTGGCACAAACACTTTGATATAATTAGCCTGATCGGGGAATGCTGAAATTTCAAATTCAATAATATCCTTAATTCCGTTATTGTTAAAATCACCAATATAGGCATATACACCCTGTCCCTGAGTAACTTCAACAAAAACAAACTCCAATCGCTGCTCGAGGCCACTGCCAAGTTGCAACAGAGACTGCAGTGAAAATAAACCCCGCCGAATTACCCCATTATATTCCATACGCCCGGTCATCGACTCATCATAGCGCTGTGCGGTTAAAGAGGTGTCCGCAACCCGAATCTGCCGGTAGTTGAGATTAAAAAGCACCTGATTATTTGGATCGTGTTTATAGGTAAACAGTGCACTGATGTTATCTGCATGAAAGGCATAACGATAGCGGTTGTTGAAAGGTAACAGGTCGTAACGCCTCATTACGCCAATACTGTAGTTGAAGGCTGTGGTATCCTGTTTGGCAAACAGCAATTCATTTTGCAACCAGAAGAATGAAGCCCCGGATAAAGTATCACCTTGTTTCAGCCGGATATCATTTTTTTCATATAGGGTATTCAGCGCAATCCTGTACTGTTTGCGCTTGCCCGGAAGAAATGCAATCTGATTAGTTGGACGGAGAAACGACGTTCGGTTTAACGTGCTGTTTGTAGCGGTGAGACTGTTTCGTGCAAGAATATCCCATCGCTTCTTTTTATAGAGGATATGAAGCGCCTGCTGAAGACCACTGTATTGCGAGGTACGTTGCAGAAACCCTGCAGTATATTGAAACAGCATATCGTTTTTACGCAAGCCCAGATCAGTCATCAACTGATGAAATGTGAAAAACTGATTGCTGCGTATTGTATTCCAATCGCGCTCAAATTCAATGGTCCTGAAGTTTTCAATCTGTCGGAAGCGTTTATCATTGAATTCATAACGGGTATTACTCACCAGTACCCAGGGATCTTTTTTATTTTTTTGAAGCTTAATACGTTCGTTTAAATAGGCGTTCAAAGCAATACCACTATTATCTCGATTATCCTTTTCCGAGAACGTATTGGCATCGCGCTCCGACAGGGCCAACTCCACACCGGCAGAGGAACCATTTTTGAGTTGTTGATCCACCGAGGCAGTAATCATTTGAATTTTTTGGGCGGCAATCAATAAAACTACAGGCTCAAAGGCTCCCTGTGGTATGCCATCCTGAGGTGCTATAAATTCATAAACCCTGCCATTAGCAATGGTATTTTTAATGCGGTAGTTTCCTTTCTTTTCACCAACATAACTAAACTGAAGTGTAAACAAGGCCGAATCCGGATTGGTGCTATAACGATAGTATATACCATAAACAGGATCCTGCATTTTGGCGTATAATATTTTATTTGTGCTATATCCCGTGCTGTCTATGCTTTGTGTAAACGCCTGACTGATGCTGTCCCCTACGGCTCTTAAGATAGTACGTTTAGCCGAATCCAGTTCCATAAATACCGGTTGATTTTTCGCATCCTGTTCCGAATAAATATTAATCCGGTAGGTTGTTTTTTTGGAGGTGAACTCCTGCGTGCCGGTCAGTATCGAGCGGAAATAACTTCGGTCGGTATATTCAAACTCAACCGAAATACGGTGAAACTGATTAATCAGTCGTTTAGGCATAAAGCGAATTTCACCGGTATTGTAATCTATGATATAATCAGCATCAGTGCCCCGCTGTAGCAACACCCCATCAATGAACACCCGCTCAGAACCGGCCAGTACAATGATAAATGTTTCACCATTATTACCCTGCAGTCGGTATGGCCCTTGATTACCTTCTTGTCCGGTGAACTGATTGCGGGCATACTTACCGCGCACAAGTGCAACGCTGGCTTTCGTGTTTCCGGTAAACGTATTATTTAGCGCATAACTGCTGAAT
>BJGO01000240.1 GCA_014190535.1 Bacteroidota bacterium
GCTGGTGATAGTACCAAGAATAAAACGCTTTATCTCCGTTGCAGAGTAAGAACTTAGGAAGTAGTTTCTTTCGTTGCCGAGAGGTCTTCTTGTTTAGGAAGCAGGCTGTGCTTTTTCAATATGCTGTACCACTTAACGAGTTTCTTTAAGTCGCTGTAATGAACACGAACCGTATCAATATCGGGCAATATCTTAGTGGCATAGCTTTTTAGCACATCGTGACTTTCTTTATGCGAAGGCACTGGAAGCCCGGATTCTAATTCCTCCATTTTAATGAACACCTCAGCAAGCGGAGCTGTTTCGTCGTGATGTCGGTATATCGCAATATTTTCAAGGACTGTTATTTGTTGTGTGCGTGACGATATAAAGGTGCTTTTATCATCTTCCAGATTGGTGACAATGATGCCATTGCTTTTTGTAGACACCAGTTTAAACACACTGCTACTGCCACTTACAGATACTACTTGACTAAAACTCATAAATCATTTTTTCTTGCGCGGCTAAAATAACCATTTGCATGTGAATGCTGAATAAACGTCTTAACTACTCCCGAATTATTTTTACACGAAACTGCAAGGATGAGCCAGCCTAAAAATAAACCACACAAAAGCAATACGTCTGCATCACCCTCAAACATCTGGCAAAACGCCGGGTTTTGGCAATGGGTTGTTTTTGCTGTAGCCGCATTGGTTTATGTAAACACGCTCACGCACGATTATGCACTGGATGATGTGATATCAGTAACAATGAATCAGTTTACGAAGAAAGGATTAGAGGGCATTCCCGACATTCTAACCAAAGACAGCTTTTATGGATTTATTGGCAATTCCAGTGAACTGCCCGGAGGGCGGTGGAGGCCTCTGGCACTTTTAACATTTGCAATAGAGTGGGAATTTTTTGGTCAAAATCCGGAGGTAAGTCATTTCATCAATGTGATGCTTTATGCCTTATGTTGTCTGATGCTTTTTCGGTTTTTATGTTCTTTTCTTGGCGCAGATAAATTCTGGATTGCTGTAACAGCATCAATAGTATTTGCTGTTCACCCAGTTCATACCGAGGTTGTGGCAAATATCAAGAGCCGCGACGAGATACTCTCTTTACTTTTCATCGTTGCCTCATTAACGCTTGCGCTGAAATATCATCGACATAAAAAAACGATACTACATCTACTACTCAGTGTTCTGCTTTATTTCCTGGCATTATTGAGCAAAGAGAATGGAGTAACCGGGCTGGCCTTGGTGCCATTGGTATTTTTCTTTTCCGACAAGCGAACAGTAACCGATGCTTTGATTAAGTCAATACCATTTTTCTTAATCATCGTGGTGTATAGCCTGCTTCGCATTGGTGTCATTGGATTCAAGCAAACCGAAATACATGAAATTATGAATGCGCCATTCCTTTTAGCAACACCGGTCGAGGCATTTGCAACCAAGATTTATGTATTGTTGATTTATATTAAACTGCTGTTTATTCCTTATCCTCTTAGCTACGACTATTCATACAATCAGATACCCTACAAAAACTTATCGGATGTATGGGTAATTACGTCAATAGTATTACAGTTGGCTTTGTTGGCTTTTGCGATCTACCGTGTTGCCAAACGAGATCTGCTGGCATTTGCAATACTGTTTCATTTCCTCAGCATATTTATTGTTTCAAACTTAATTGTAAATACCGGAGGCGTATTGGGTGAGCGATTTCTGTTTCAGGCCTCACTTGGTTTCGCCCTTGCTATTGGATTGTTGTTGGGCCGAATACAGCAACTGTATCAGTTGAGTATGAAGCAAATTCGCAATACCACTCTTTTATTTCTTACACTTATTTCCATTCCTTCGATGCTGTGGGCCTTTCAGCGAAACAAAGACTGGGAAAACGACAGAACATTATTTATTGCCGATGTAAAAACCTGTCCAAATAGTGCACGCACCAACAACGGAGCAGGCACTGCATGGATCTTATTATCGGACGAAGCTCGCGATAGCGTTATTAAAATGCAGTATCTCGATACAGCACAACAACTTCTTACAAAAGCCCTAAAGATTCATCCTACCTATGTAGACCCATTATTAAATCTTGGTGTAGTGTATAGCAGAAAGCGCGATGCTGATAATGCTGAAAAGACATGGAACAGCGCACGCGCCCTTAATCCTACGCACCCTAAGCTCAAAGAATTTGATCGGGTGCTGGCACTAATGTATTTGAATAAAGGTAATCTGGCCGCCGCACCCGGAAAGAAAGATTACAACCTTGCCAAAAGATATTATTTGCGGGGAATCAGTTATTACCCCTCTGATGCGGAACTGTTATACAATCTTGGAGGGCTATATTTTACCATACAACGGTTTGACTCTGCACGATATTACTGGGACCTTAATATGCGGGATAATCCGAATCATGAGGGAACCAGGAAGGGCCTTGACGCGCTGCGTGCAATGAACAGATAAAAAGCTAATATTGTAATATGTTTAAAATATTCATAATGTCGGTATGGCTTT
>BJGO01000241.1 GCA_014190535.1 Bacteroidota bacterium
CTTTTTACATAGGTTTGAAAACGCTTGTGCGGCGTGATGTAATTCATAAAATGATTACAAGGCATGAAAAATACTTTATGAATTACATTGCAAAAAACTCCTTTTGGACATTTAAATTGTGGAGAGTAAATTCACAATATGCCGTTACAGGAAAGGCTATTAACTTTGCAAACAACCAAAAACAAACAAATATGAATATGAAATCTTTACTTTTAACCGCAGTAGCAACGCTAGGGTTGTCTGCTGTAACAATGGCGCAAAACATTAACAGCTTTTCAAGCATATGGTATAATACTTTTTCTACCAATAGCGGTGGTTTTGGGCGCGCCATTATTGACAACAATAACCTAGTTATAAGTGGTGCAACATGGCCTAGTTGGCCATCTGGAACCACAGACCAAATGATAACTAAATTGAGTCCTTCTGGTAATATTATTTTTCAAACTATCAGACAACCTGGAGGCGACCATGATGGATATCAAGCAGTCGTAAAATTGCAAAATGGTAACTATGGATTTTTCGGCCAACAGAATGCACAAGGAACACAATATTTCGATGGTTTTTATACTGAATTCAACCAATTAGGGAATGAGGTTGCGTACAATTTCTTTTCTATTCCAGGATCATCAAGTGGTTCAGATATGCTAATGCTTCCTAATGGTAATAGAGTATATACCGGAAATCAAGGTGGCGGACAAAATTATATTGCATTAACTGATCCAAATTTTAATCAATTGAACTATCAAACCTTTTACGTTGGAGGCTGGAATGCTGCTCAATTAGGGGTAGATCTAATTAATAATTACGTATATGCTATTGGTAGCGAATCTAATTCATTAGCTATTCAAATTGTGAAATATGATTTTTCTTTAAATTATCAAGCTACTTACACAATAACTAACTCTGAACCTATCTTAAATTATGATATTAAGATGGATGGACCAGATTTACTCCTTTGTGGTTATAAAGTAATTGGTGGTATTCGATATGGAACATATTACAGGGTAAATTCGATTGGAAATATTACAGAATCATATACTGCTCCTAACAATTCAGAATTTACTGCAATAGAAAAATATGGAAATCAAATCATCATTGCCAAAAGCAGCCTAGCTGGCACAAATTCCTCATTGAACGAACTCTTTACATACTCTAATTCAAATGGAGTTGGAGTATCATATCCACTAAACAGTTCATCTCCTTTCGTTCCATTTGACCTAGTTTTGAATGGTGACACACTTTACTCAGTTGGAGCCCAAGGCCAAGGCTATTGGATTGGCATTCCTGCTGTTGAGAAACTTTCAATAAATGCAGTCACATGTTCTAATAGTATTTCGGCAAGTGCTTCTCCTGTTCAGCCCACCTGCGGCTTACCTAATGCTACACTCAGCGGTTCGGCAAGCGGGGGCAGTGGCTCGTATAATTATTTGTGGAGTAATGGCGCTACCACGGCAAGTGTTTCTAACTTAAGTGCCGGCACTTATACACTTACCGTAACCGATAATAACGGCTGCACGGCAAGTAGTAGTGCAAACGTAAACAACAGCATTTGCCCCAAGCTCAATACCCAATCTACGGTAAATAACATCACGCAAAACTCGGCCACCGTTAGCTGGCCTGCGGTATCGTGTGCGGCCAAATACCGTGTGGTGGTAAAAAATGTAAGCACCGGCGCACAAAGCACCACTATTGTTTCAGCGCCAAACACCTCGTTAAATTTAAGTAGTCTGCAAGCCAATACTACCTATCAGGTGCGCATACGCACGCAGTGCTCACAAAACGGTACGGTGGTTTCGCAGTTGTCGCCCATCAAATCATTCACCACATTAAATAATCAGGGCATACAATGTTTACCTCCAACGGTGAGTGGTATTAACCTGAGCAATACCTCTGTAACCATTAACTGGACACCGGCAACAGGAGCCATACAATATAACCTGCGCTATCGTCCTGTGGGCACAAGCACCTGGACTGCCATAATCATAGGCAGTGGCTTATCCAACAGCACCACCCTTCAGAACCTTGTTCCGGCAACTGCATACGAGTTTCAGATACGTACCAAGTGTAATGATAACCCGGAGGAGTTCTCGCCGTATTCTACATTGAATGTATTCAACACATTAGCACAGCGTATAGAGGAAACAGAAACACTCAGCACCCTAATTTATCCCAACCCCACCAATAACAACATCAACGTAGTCATCAACGCAGTAGGTGAAACACAAACCACCATACGCATTACCGATGTATTGGGCAGGGTATTGCTGAACGAAACCGAAGCCCTGATAGGTGGCAACAATACCATCACCTACAATATCAGCGATTACGCCGCAGGCGTGTACTTAGTACACGTAGGCAATGGTAACACGCAACAGGTATTTAAAGTGGTGAAGGAGTAATCCGCAAACAACCTATCATCAAATTCAAAAAAGGCTGTCCGGGAGGGCGGCCTTTTTTATTTTGCCGGCCCGGTTTTCCCGTTACCTTAT
>BJGO01000242.1 GCA_014190535.1 Bacteroidota bacterium
TTTGTGTATCCGTTTTTGCAAAATCAAATACCGAATAATTAAAGCTCTCAAGGAATAAACCATAGCCTTTCGGATTAATATAAAACGGAACCGGTGCATAAGTGAGGTCTCTTCCCTGCGTTGTGGCGTTTTCGCCAATCAGGGCCAGGTCGGGCATAACTTCAGCCGCCCAGTGAGTAACCACAGTGCCGCGATGATTGGTTGTATTGTAACGCATGCCCATACCCATATAGGCATCAGTCTTATCAGAATGAAAAGCAATGTTCCATTCAATAACCTCGTCTGATTTGTGTGGAGCAGATAACTCGTAAAATTTAAGTGTAATGGTGTGGTCTTCGTTGTACCGGTATGTGAGTTGCGCCATTTGGTTTGAACGGGCATTACCAAGTATGAAAAAATGGGATTGGTTTTCAGTATACATTTCAGTAATGCGATCGATCGTTTTTTGATAGACTACATTACCCGCTTGGTAAAAGGTATAGGGTTTTTCATAAAATACATTTGTACTGCGGCGATGCTTAACGGCTATGCAGCCTGTTGTATGAAGTAATTGTTTCTTAGAAAATGTGTCGGTCAGCGTGAGGTAAAATGGATTCACATTGATATCAATCCTATAAATTCCGTTCGTTTCTGAGAAGCTGTTGGATGTTAATTTCGACCGGACTACTTGCGCAAGAGTAACGAAGCCAGAGCAAATGATCATCAAGGACAGTAACAATACGCGAAACGATTTCATGGCAAGGGGTTAAAGGGTATCCCACTTCAGGTACCTGTATTTATAGGGGTTAATGCGGATGCCGATTACAAAACCATAACTGCCCAGAATATTGCCAATGGTGAGCGTTTCGGTACGGAACGATTGATTCAGATAGGTATAGTAGAGGCCCATCAGAAATCGATCGGTATGAATGCCGCCGGCAATTTTGGCTTGGGGTATTTCGGGTTGTACAAGAAGTTTAGTTGTGTAAAGATTGCTTTCATTTAGTTTGCCTACGCCAAGCCCAACCGATGCATCTACAAAACAAAAGAATGTTTTTGCGGCAACGAGATATACGGAGGGGGTAAGTGAAAAACTAAATCCGTTGTAGGTGAATGATGCAGCCCGCAGTTCGGGCAGTTGACCGGAGATACTGTCTCTGAAATAGGGTTTACCGTTATTATTCAATCGTAAATTATTGTATGCTATTCGTGAGCCCAAGGTGAAGCGCGATTTCAATTGTCTTTCACCAAAATAGGACGGTATGCCCACACAGAATTTACGGTTGCCTTTGTAATAGCTAATGTCGAAACCAATCCACCGAAGCCCTGCGGTATTATGTCGGCGAAATGGTATGGTGTCTCCCGGGAAATCCGGGTGTTTGGAATAGTTATAGTCATAGAATCCTTTGTGTTCGATATAGGTGAAGTTAGAAAGCAGGCCTTTATACAGGAAAGCGGCTTTGATGATGCTTGATGTTTGCCTGCCGAAGTTGTCGATATCTGCCTGCCGTTGAGGTAGGGACGAGGTTAGATAAACAGAAATATTATTCGACTGTAGCATAAAACCCGAAAGCGTACTTGGTGAATTTTTTAAGAGGAGAGACTCATTTCCAAGCGAGTCGATTGGTCTGTTTGGTATCAAATAGGTGTCGATCGTTCTTACTTCGCTGATATTGGTAATCAATAGCCGGAACTTTAAGTTTTTTATATATCGCCGGTCATAGGTTTGCGCCATACTGGTGAGATTGGTGAAAAGTAGTGCAATCAACAGTATGCGGGATATATTCGAACTGAGCATTAGTTGTAATAATAAGTAATTATTTTTTGTATGACATTAATTGCGGTGGATTGGATTATCAAAACTCGTGACTGCTGGTGTAAGAGCCCATGGTATCGGTCAAATAGCTAATTGTCACAAGAATGTAAAATTTAGGTTTTATGGAGGTATATCATACATCACGCTTGTTGTCAGATATAAATTTGCGGCACTTTAAAAAAAACCATGAGAATAATTAAAACCATTTTCCTGTTTCTGACATGTCATCTTAGCATGGCACAATCACCCGTAATTGATTCTATTTTCATGGGTGCCGGATATGCCAACCAGATTTATTACAAATTAGGTTCCGGTCAGACCGGCCAACAAATTGCCGCTGACTGGCACTTAGCTGTTTCAGTCCAGCCCTCCATACCTCCAACACAAACACTTCAGGGCACAACCATTCGCATCAACGGCGGCTATGGCATAGAGCTCTATAAGGTTTCGGATACGGACTCTTCCGGATTTAATACCTTAGACAATGTAAACAATATGGCGAACTGGCAGCAACTGCGCGACGACTATACCAACTGGGATGAAGGTTGTTTAAACAGCACCCGAAGCACGACAGAGCC
>BJGO01000243.1 GCA_014190535.1 Bacteroidota bacterium
GGTATTGATCGGCTCCAGCTTGTAATTTTATCAAGTTGGTTTGTTTGTTCCACATTCAACTCTTTATATGATATGTCTTTACACAAACGCTTATGAATCGGTTATTAAAGTTTTTTCTCAACAACATACTCCACAATAAGTGTAAAATTTGTGTTGTCCGGTTTGTTAATGGCGGGCATATCAAATAATTTTTTCAGCATCAAGGTCTGATTATTTGAAATTGCAGCTCAATTTCTTTTTTCAAAGTATATCCGCTAATACGTTGTACAGCGATTCATTAACCGTAAAGCCGGCTGAAAAAGTTTTAGCCTGTTGCATAGCCGACGTCAGGTTAAAGTCTGCAAGTTTATCCACGCAATAATGTCCTTGCTTGGAAAGTAAGTGCGATAGGTATTGTTGTTCTGATTGTCCGGGCGTTGGAATAAATACGACTTTCTTATCACTATGTTGTAAGTCCATAAGGGTACTGTAGCCACTTCTGCTGATGATGATTTCACTGGACTCTATCAATTCTTTCAATTCAGATTCGCCCGCTAAATCAATGATCTTCATATTCGGGTGTTTACGGAAAGTATCCTGTTGTTGTGTGGTGCCCCTTACAATCACTGAGCGGATTTTAGGTTGTGAGCACAGCTGATTGGTTAGTGTTGTTTCGAGTAAGGTGCGGTGCGGTTCGGGACCCGATAGGATGGCAAGCACGTCATGATTTATTGGTCTTTCGGTATATGTCGTAAAACGCGATATGATTCCGCAATACCGATATCTGATATCGTGTTTTACCGGATGTGATAGTTTGCCGCTTAATGATTCAGGTCCCTCTGCATCCGGAATCCAAACCTCTTTAAAGGGTTTTAAATAATTACCGATAACAACATCAGTGAGGCCGCCTAAAAAGAGGAGTGCTTTTGGTGGTATCAGATGAAGCTGATGTGTGATGATGTAAGAATCGATGTCCGGATGATAGCAACCATAACAATTATCAGAGAGAATCACATCAAAGGAATGTGTATTGCATAGGGCCTTAAGCAATTCATGCTCCCGTGCAATTGTTTTCTTAATTCGTCCGAATTGCGACCATATAGCCCAAGCCTGTGATCTATTTTTACTGTACTGAATATGATAATCCGGTAATTCGTGAAACGTATGATTCGGGAATCGGGATTTTAACCATAAGAGGCTATGACCACTACTGCCGATATGTACCTCACAACCCTGATGAGTCAGATAGTTAATAACGGGCACCGACCGCGTAGCGTGTCCTAAACCCCAATTCAGTATGGCAATGAAAATCGTTTTTTTGCGTTTCAAAAACTAAATGTGGTTAAACAATGAATTCGTGCTAACTTAACATCGTTAATTTAAAAAATTGATATGCTAAGGAAAAATGCGATGAAATTAGTTCTCTTTATGGCTTTGATTTCATTCAGTAGCTGTGGACTTTTTAAGAAATGTGGCGATTGCCCGAGTTTCTCTAAACAAAACATGAAGCCGTCAAACATGGCTTGTCGTTAATCGCATGGCTGAGTCTATTAAAATCTTGTCTCAGCTTAAAGAAGGGGACAGAGGCATCATTACTGAGCTGGAACAGGGGCCTTTTACCGTTCAATTATGTGAAATGGGTTTTTTGCCCGGTACAGAGGTCGAGGTTTATAAAATAGCACCCCTCGGCGATCCAATGGTGGTAACGATTTTGGGTACGGAAGTAACACTCCGCAAGCAGGAGGCGGCCTTGGTCCTGATTCAACATCAAACGTAGTTTGTTTTAATACATACTCATTATTTGCTTGTTACCTTTGTGGCTAAATTGTGAGCAAACGGATTAAAATAGCATTAATTGGCAACCCTAATTGTGGTAAAACAACGCTCTTTAATGCGCTAACCGGTCTTAGACAGAAAGTCGGTAATTACCCGGGTGTAACTGTTGATCGTAAAACCGGATTATGGCACATCAATAAAAATACCGTTGCTGAGGTTCTTGATCTTCCCGGCACCTATAGCATATACCCTAAGCGACCGGATGAACGGATTGCCATAGAAACCTTACTGCACAGCGATCCCAAATTTAAACCGGATCTGGCCATTGTAGTTTGTGATGCAACATCCCTGCAAAGAAATTTATTATTATGCACTCAGGTTATCGATACCGGAATTCCCACTGTGGTTGCTTTAACGATGACGGATCTTGTCGCCAAAGACAATGTTGTCCTGAACCGTTCGGTGCTGTCTGAACAGCTTGGTGTTGAAGTGATAGACGTAAGCCAT
>BJGO01000244.1 GCA_014190535.1 Bacteroidota bacterium
AATTATGATCGAAACACTTGCTTTGCTCAATACAACCTGCTCCGGATATACGGCTAAACCGGTCAGGCAAATACAAATTAGTTTAACTAAACTTCAACAAATTTACATACACGATGCCCAATTAGCCATGCGGCACATGCGCGTCTATGAAGCACAGGCATCGCGTGTTTATTTTGGATTTTTAAAGCGGATATTACCGGAATCATATGCATTTAAAAAACGGGTTATGCCTAAGGCTACCGATCCCTTTAATGCTATGCTTAATTATCTGTATGGTATTTTATATGCCATGGTTGAACGCTCATTAATTAAAGCAGGGCTCGACCCCTATCTCGGAATTATGCACCGAAACGACTACAATAAACCTTCACTGGTATTCGATATTATTGAACGATATCGTCACTGGGCCGAATACGTTTTATTGCACCTCATTTTTCAGAATATTCTCACACTGCAAAAAACGACTACCGATGAGGCCTACACGCTTGATCATGATACTAAGCACATTATAGCTCGTGCTATGTTCGACTATCTTGATGAAGTAGTTGAGTTGAATAATCTTGAGCGAAGCCGACAAACTCACATGGAGTTATATGCCCGCAATCTTGCGCAAAACCTAAAAACAATTGATTAATCGTATGGAAACAACACTCCAATATGGACAACACGTAACCCAGTCGGATACCGAAGTACTAAAAGCAATTTCTATTGAACAAATACATCATCTGTTAACCGGTAAAGAAGGTGATATGCCTAATCTTATTAGACGTTTACGAGCCATACGTCGACTGGATCAAAAAGCATTTGAACGGGCAAAATCGTTTCTGCCCTACATTTGTTGCAGTTGCTTTGCATCCGGCATTCGAAATGAAAAAAACTTTTTGGAAGCATACGGAATGATTCTGGATTTAGACAAGTGTTTCGACAATCAAAAAGAAGCCCAGGAATTAAAACACAAATTAAGAACCGATCCGCATATTGCCCTAATGTATGATTCGCCCGGAGGAAACGGCATTAAGGCAGTATTGCTCTTTGATCAGCCGGTAACGGATGCCCCTATGTACAAACATATTTATAAACACATAGCGTCTTCTTTTGGTCAGTTGCATCAGGTTACCCGCTATATCGATTTCAAAACACACGATACCACCCGAGTTTCATTTTTGAGTCATGATCCGGAGGCATGGTTAAATCCGGTACCGGTTCCCATAGATACAAAATCATGTATGCCCGATTTGTCGCATCAGTATAAACAAGATGTTGCAGAGGTACCGCAGGCCGGAGGTATTGCAGAGCAGGACTATGAACGTATATTACAGTTATTGGGCACCCGTAAGCCGGCTAAACCTAAACCGGCTGTTTTTGTTCCGGAGGAACTACAATATACCAGGCAATTAATTACGGAGGCTGTTGCTCAATTTGGCATTGAAGTTTCTTCAGTTGCAGATATGCAGTACGGTTTGAAATTTCGTTTCAGAAAAGGCTTACATCTGGCAGAAATCAATCTTTTTTATGGCAAGAAAGGCTATACCGTGGTAATTTCACCTAAGAGAGACACCCATCCCAAACTTAACGAACTTATCGGGCGACTCATTGAACAGGTTATTTACTCCTTAGATACTAACTTAAAAGCACATGAAGAAGAAATTCAAAAACTTATCGCCCGATGAGCATATTAAACAATGGTATGCGCGTTTTATTAACAGCGGTTTAACCCTATTGCGTATTGAAAATTGTTATCCTGATGCTGAATTACCAAATCTTGATGAACGATTAAAGGCACTTATAGATATACTTAGCGAAAACTACACCCCTCAAACACACACAATGACCAAAGGATTTATTTTATACGACATCAGTAACAATAAAGTACGCCGAAAAATCATGGAATATCTGGAGCGAAAGGGTTGTATTCGCATCCAATTATCAGTATTTTTTTACAGCGGCCCCGGATATATATTTGATGAGATTACACAAACACTGGCCGAGGTTAATGCCGTATATGAAAACAACGATAGTATTTTTATTTTTCCAATAGATCGCGATCAGGTTCATCAGGCAAGAGTAATAGGACGACAAGTTAATCTCGAACAATTAGGTAAAAAACCAAGTGTTATATTTGTGTAATGAATCATTCAAATACCAGTTTTGAAAAACAATTAATGCAGTTAATTGCCAGAAAAACAATTAGTTGTAAATTGCTCTTGGCTAAATCATACTTCCATCATAATAAGGATTAAGACTTAT
>BJGO01000245.1 GCA_014190535.1 Bacteroidota bacterium
TCGATAACATAATCAATTAAAGGTAGCAATTAGAATACTTCCATTTCAAACTTGAGCACGCCGGTCTCCAGTTGTGTGATAATCTCAAGATCAGCAAGCAGCGAGGACATACGTTCAACATTTTTTGCAGCCTTTTCAAGGAAAATCATATTCACCTCATGATCGTTAATGGCACCATCCAATAAACTGTGTATATAACCTTGTATAGTAAATATTGGTGTTTTAAGCTCATGCGTAACATTGGCTACAAATTCTTTTCGATACCTGTCCGATAACCGCAGTTTTTCAAGTTCATTATGCTGCGTACTACGCCATTTGCTTACATCCGATTTTAGCGCAGATAGCGTATCATCCGGATTATTACCCATTGCTGGTCGATTTTTAGAATAAATGATATTGTAGATGTGATCCAACCGACTCTCTATCGTTTTGTTAACAATATTTCGGAAGATATACCAAATCAGAAGTGCAGATAAGGGAATTAGCAGTACCAAAAACCAGGGTGAAACAAATAGTAAGGACGCAAGTACCGCTATAATTAACGATATAAAAATCGAACTCCACGAAATTAATCTGAAAATACGTGTGTCTTTCACGTTGTAAAGTTACCTACAGGAATGATGTAATATTTGATGATTTGATATTCCTCGTTATTTAATAAAACCGGATATATATTAAATCTGAAATTTATACCCCACGCCCTTGATTGTTTGAATGTATTGATCGCCAAAGCGTTGGCGAAGCTTGCGGATGTGTACATCAATAGTACGGTCACCCACAATGACTTCGGTACCCCATACCCTGCTGAGTATGTCTTCGCGTTGAAAAACTTTACCGGGTTTAGAAGCCAAAAGCAACAATAATTCAAATTCTTTCCTCGGAAGACTATGAACTTCATTATCCTTATATACGATATGCTGTTCTCTGTCTATAGTAAAATCCCCTATGGTCAGTTTGTAAGGTACATCCTCGGGTTGATGACGTCTAAGTAAGGCTTTAATTCTACTGGAAAGTATTTTGGGTTTGATCGGTTTGATGATGTAATCGTCTGCTCCGGCATCAAATCCTTTTATTTCAGTACGTTCATCACCAAGGGCTGTAAGAAACACAATGACGGTGTTCTTAAATTCTTTCTTGCCACGTAAATGCTCACAGGCCCCTATTCCATCCAGATTGGGCATCATGATGTCAAGAATAATAACATCCGGCAATTCGGTTTCTGCTTTATTTACAGCCTGAAGACCATCTTCAGCAGTGATGACATTATAACCGTCTTTCTTCAGGTTGTATGTTAAAAATTCAAGAATATCCGGCTCGTCATCGGCAATCAGTATTTTGAATTTTTGATGCATGTTCAGTTTGTTGAACAAAAGTACTCCAGAGCACCATTCAAACTGAGCCACAAATGTTACTAAATCGTTACGAATACATTATGATTCCGCTGCAACGGCACCACCCTGATAAACCTGCGCCAGGTATCTCCTCGATGGTGACTCTAAAAAAGAGCCAATCCCCAGTTTATCCCATTTTTGATCAACCTGTGCAATCGTGTGCTCATTGGAAACTAATATATTCGGCCAGTCGCGCTCAAAACCATCCAAAGCCCTGGTTTTCCTGGTTCCATCAAATGAGGCGTGAGAGATCGTTCCAGGGAGAGCTTCTGTAATAATTACATCTCTTTTTGCATCCAAATTATTAGCCGCACGCCATATGACATCGGCTATATGATCCGTAGGCACATTTCCCTCAAGAAAAAGGATAAACTTCACCTTGCTTAATGCCGTATGTTCCAGTAATTTCTTATTGAGTTCTCTGATATGACCGGGGCGATTTTTGTGCACTGCTATAATAACTGCACTGATTCCAAAGGACAGTAAAGAGGTGTTCAGACTTGTGATTTCAGGATAATTGGTTTTGATAGCGGCTGTTTCGTTGGTGGTGAGTTGAGTAAATGTAGCATCCGGCATAACCGATACCCGTTTTTCTTCCTCGTATTTCGTAGTGGCATCAATACACATTTTACCACCAAATGCAAATTTTGAGCAACTATGATCCAATACGTCCATGGGGCCCTGAGAGAAATATATATCCTGTTGCGGATCAACATTAGCAGTTATTATTTGTGCCACGTCTTTGTAGTTGCTTATGTTC
>BJGO01000246.1 GCA_014190535.1 Bacteroidota bacterium
TTTTATTGTGCTCGATATAGGCTTTTCGTATGGATTGATTGTCGGCATCGTTGAGCAGATAATAATCGCGTTCAGGTAAGCCAAGACCACCCTGATTCAGAAATACGGCATATTTGGAACTGATTTTATCGTCCATAGAAACATAAATGCTGAATAGTGGCGCAACATCTAAAAGGGTTAGTTCGGCCATCACATCCATTAGGGCCTTGTTATCATTAATGGCATTTATGCGATCTAATACAGGTACAATATCAGCAAGGCTATTTTTTTCGATGGCAAGGGTATCCATTCCTGATGCATAGAAGTCGCCAATTTTTTGCTCAGCGCTTCCCTTTGTTGCTGTTGTATTGGCGGCTGATTGTTCGCAGATTGCTCTAACGGCTTTATTGACACTGTCGTTAACCATCTGAAAGATACCATTGGAAGATTTTGAAGATGGAATTGGATGATTCTTGAACCAGGTATTATTGGCATAAAGGAAAAAGTTTTCCGATGGTGTCATTGTGGTATCCATGTTGCCGGGTAGCGGATCGAGGGTGTAGGGGTTGGACGATTCTTTGCTTGTGCAGGCGTTTAGGAATAGGACTATAATCAGCAGGTAATAAGGTGTTTTCATGAGGGGTAATGATTTGGCCGGCAAGATATACATTCAATACTAAAGAAATTTATCTTGCCATCAGAATAAATTACCGGTCAGTAAATACGGGTTAATCTGTTTATTTAATTATGTTGCATAATTATACAATAAGCTTAAATTCAATTAAATACAAAGTTTAACCATTTAAATATTTATATAAATAAATAAAGCCCTTTACGTATGATTTTAATTTTTTTATGTAATTCATTAGAAAAGGAAAAGCAATACAATTACATTTGCGGCGGGCAAGTCTTATACGACCAGCTCCTGTGAACTCCCCCAGGTTCGGAAGGAAGCAAGGGTAAATGGTTGTAGCGGTGCGCTGTAAGCAACTTGCCCATTTTTAACTCTACTATGAAATTCTTCATCGATACAGCTAAACTTGCCGACATTAAAGAAGCCAAAGATCTTGGCATATTGGACGGCGTAACGACCAATCCATCCTTGATGGCCAAAGAGGGTATAAAAGGTCAGCAATCTGTATTTGATCATTATGTAAAAATATGTGAGTTGGTAAAGGGTGATGTAAGTGCCGAGGTTATTGCAACCGACTACAAAGGCATTATTGCTGAAGGTAAAGAACTGGCATCCCTTCATCCCGGAATTGTGGTTAAGGTGCCTATGATTAAGGATGGTGTAAAAGCCATTCGTTATTTGAGCAATCAGGGTATACGTACCAACTGCACGCTGGTATTTTCTGCCGGTCAGGCCATTTTGGCGGGTAAAGCCGGAGCTACCTATGTGTCACCATTTATTGGCCGTATCGACGATCAGAATTGGGATGGCATTACCTTAATAGCGCATATTGCTCAGATTTATGCTATCCATGGCATACAAACTCAGGTACTTGCCGCCAGCATACGCAGTTCGTTACACATAGTACGTTGTGCTGAAGTAGGTGCTCAGGTGGTAACTGCTCCGCTCGATGCTATTATGGGATTGCTAAAACACCCTCTGACTGATATTGGTTTGGAGAAATTCCTCTCTGATCATAAAAAAGTAAACGCCAAATAAAAATTACTAGTAGCCATAGTTAATTTTTCTCCCCCGTCCAAAAAGCGGGGGAGTTTTTTTTACAACACTTGATAAAATGTAAGGGGTAATGTCCTGCTTCATTTTGCGCATCGGGTACAAGCCGGGCTTAGAGATGGATTAATATTCATTGATTATGAGGTGGAATACGGCAAGTCCGATAGGAGAGTCTGGTCGATATATAACGATTGCTTTTATAACTCATTTGGTCCACCATTCTAAGGGTATTCCTATTATTGATCAACGTAATTTCAGAGCGATGAATTATTTTATGAATAATTCATACCATTCCCATGTTTTAGCAACAAACAAAACATATTTTATATGACAACAAAATCAAATATCCAAGACCAAACCTTCCTGTTCACAGGCACATCGACTGAATTTAAGTAAGTATTATATCAGTATCTAATATTTTTAACCAAACACAAACAAATTGATACAGTGGCAATATTTTCCAAAAATTTCAAT
>BJGO01000247.1 GCA_014190535.1 Bacteroidota bacterium
GATTTCAGGATAATTGGTTTTGATAGCGGCTGTTTCGTTGGTGGTGAGTTGAGTAAATGTCGCATCCGGCATAACCGATACCCGTTTTTCTTCCTCGTATTTCGTAGTGGCATCAATACACATTTTACCGCCAAATGCAAATTTTGAGCAACTATGATCCAATACGTCCATGGGGCCCTGAGAGAAATATATATCCTGTTGCGGATCAACATTAGCAGTTATTATTTGTGCCACGTCTTTGTAGTTGCTTATGTTCACGTGCTCGTCGACTACCACGAGGATCTTATTAAACATCATTTGACCGGCTCCCCACATCGCGTTCATTACCTTCTGGGCCTGACCGGCATAATCCTTTTTTATTTTAACGATAGTAAGGTTATGAAAAACGCCTTCAATGGGGAGCTCCATATCAACGATTTCAGGCACCATAGTCATTTTGATCGGTGCAAGGAAAATACGTTCTGTTGCCTTTCCCAGCCAGGCATCTTCCTGAGGAGGAATACCCACTATGGTACTTGGATATATCGCATCTTTCCGGTGTGTGATACAAGTAATATGAAATTTTGGGTAATAATCTGCCAGTGAATAATAACCGGTATGATCACCAAAAGGTCCCTCCAGGATAAAATCCTCTGCCGGATCAACAAAGCCTTCAATAACAAAATCGGCATCAGCGGGAACATGAATATCCTGTGTCAAACATTTAACCAATTGTACATTTTTCTTACGCAGAAAGCCTGCAAGCATATATTCATCAACATTCTCCGGTAAAGGCGCCGTGGCGGCATAGGTATAAACAGGATCACCACCTAATACAACCGCAACAGGCATTTTCTGATTTAATTTTTTGTATTCGTTAAAGTGTTTGGCCGACACTTTGTGCTTATGCCAGTGCATACCGGTTAAGCGGGGACCAAATACCTGCATTCTGTACATACCTACATTTCGAATGCCCGTTAACGGATCTCTGGTATTGATAACCGGTAAGGTAATAAAAGGACCGCCATCGTGAGGCCAGCAGGTCATTACGGGTAATTTTGTGACATCGGGATCAGCCATAACAACTTGCTGACAGGCCCCCCTGGCTTTCGATATCTTGGGCATCCAGGAAGCCATTGCACCAAGTTGAGGTAGTAGTTTTAACTTATCCAGAATATTATCTTTAGGCTTCATCAACATTTTGAACAAGCCTTCAATTTCGGCGGCGATATCATCCAGGTGGTTAACCCGCAAAGCCATCCCGATACGTTTTTCCGAGCCATAGGCATTAATTAATAATGGGAATGCTGTACCCGTATTCTCAAAAAGAAGGGCCTTACCATTGTGTTTAGAAATACGATCCGTGATTTCCGTAATTTCAAGTTTGGGATCTACAAATTCTTTAATTCGTATAAGCTCATTTTCCTTTTCCAGTTGAGCGATAAATTGATTCAGCGAATGGTACACGGATTCTTATTTAGTTATTCAAATACAAATTTACAGACATAAGGTTCTGACATAAACAATCCTAACAGTCTTGTTTAATATGATTTGGTGGCCAGTAATACCAAGGTACAGGCTTCTAAAACCTCTATACCACTGACGGCGGCCTTGTTCATCAAAACAGGGTTTTCAGTACCCGGATTAAATATAATCCGGCGTGGTTTTAATGAAAGCATCTTATCAGCAATGACATGTTGTATCTTGGGATTAATGTATAACGTGATTGTATCAATAGTATCTGTAATATCCTCAAGGTGCTGTATGGGTATTTTTCCGATAAAACCTTGTCGGGATCCGGCCAAAACAAGATCGTGGCCATTTTGAAGTAATGAAATGGCGGCCTTATAACTGTAACGCTCAGGATTTGGACTGGCACCGATGATTAAGGTCTTCATAATCTATTTATACCTATTAATAGGTATTTTCTACGAGATAAATTCATTATTAATAGGTATAACAGAAGAAACGAATGAACGTACAACAAATTCATTTTCAACCCTAAAACTTTTGCCTATGGCATTTTTTCCACTTGAGCAAATTCCTAAAGAACGAATACCGGAACTGGAATGCAAGCACTCCGAGGTGCTCCAAGACCACAGCGCTTTATGTGACCGAAAAAATAG
>BJGO01000248.1 GCA_014190535.1 Bacteroidota bacterium
CCTTTTATTAAATTCTTCCAGCCCCTTTTGAAGGAATGAAACGTAGGCATTAACATCCTCATTATAACCCCGAGGAGATTGTAATAGTTGCTCTTTATGATCCAACAATACATAATATGGTTGCGAATTACTATTGTATTTCGAGGCCTGCAGATCGCTGACTTTGTTGCCCAGTGTTTTTATCTTTTTACCACTGAAGGCCGATGTATATTGCTCCGATTCGGGCAAATCCGTTTTATCGTCTACATATAACGAAGCGACGATATATTGCTCTTTCATCAACTTCAATACTTCGGGTTGAGCCCACACGGAGGCCTCCATCTTGCGGCAGTTTACACAGCTCCATCCGGTAAAATCAATGAACAAAGGTTTATTCTGTTCCTTAGCCGCCTGAAGAGCCTCATCATAATCAAAGTAGCAATCAATCCCGTGGGGACAGTGAAAGGTCTGATCATATTTCTTGGAAACAACCGGAGAGCTGTTAGCGGTGCCATAAAAAAGATTTCTGCTGAGATCAAAGTCCTGTGTAGCCATTGGAGGAGCAAATGCGCTAATAGCCTTGAGGGGAGCTCCCCATAAGCCGGGAACCATATAGATCGCGAAGGATAACATGATGATAGCAAAAAACAAACGTGGCACGGACAGATAATTTACTTCAGAGTCGTGTGAAAACCGTATGAAGCCTAACAAGTAAATACCGGTAAGTGTAAAGATGACTATCCATAACGACAGAAAGATCTCTCGGTCTAATAATTTCCAGTGATAGGCTAAATCTACATTAGATAGAAACTTTAATGCAAGTGCCAATTCGACAAAAGCAAACGTAACCTTAACAACATTCATCCATCCTCCGGATTTAGGTAGCGACTGAAGCATCTGGGGGAAGAAGGCGAACAGACCAAAAGGCAAAGCCAGTGCGAGTGAAAACGCAAACATCCCAACAATAGGCCCCATGGCGTGTCCCTGAGTAATGAGTGCCAAAGCCGAACCTACAAAGGGGGCCGTGCAAGAAAAAGATACCAGCACCAACGTGAAGGCCATGAAAAAAATACCGAACCAACCTCCCTTGTCAGAGAGCTGTTCTGATTTATTTATCCATGATGTAGGCAGAGTGATTTCAAAAACACCAAAGAAGGATATGGCAAAAACAACAAAAAGTAGAAATAGGGCAAAATTGAAAATACCATTGCTGGCAAATTCATTCACGCTGTCGCCACTAATGCCGAAAACATAAAGAATAAAACCAAGTAAAACGAAAATAGCTATAATGCTGAAGGAGTATATCAATGCATTGGTAATCCCTTTCGCCTTTGTTCCACTTTGTTTGGTAAAAAAAGTAACGGTTAATGGTATCATGGAATAGACGCAGGGCGTAATTAATGAAATCAGGCCAGCGCCGAATCCAATCAGAAAAATCTGTAGCAACCCTTTCCCTTTCAGATCGTGATCGTCGGAAATCGTTGCACTGATTGTTTCCTCTTTTTTATCTACTGATGTATCCGGAGCAATATTATTTACCGTTGCTGAGGCCGTATCGTTATTATTTGAAGGAACAAGGACTCCGGTGTCTAGGCTTAACGGGTTTAATGTCTTTGTGCACGATAGCTTAAAGGTATAGTCGTTTGGCGGCAAACACTGGTGGTCGTCGCAACACATATAGGTAACAGAACCTGTAACCGTTGCAGATTCGCCGGTTAAAATAATGACTTGCTTAAAAACTCCCGTGCCTTCATACATCTTTAACTGGGTCACTTCGTCCACATCCTTCATAAAGTGTGGTATACTTAATTCCGTGGTTTTGCCTTTGAGTTTGTATGCAGGTGATGCATCAAAAACGATTTCAGTAGGTATGGGTGTGGCCGTTTCCGGTAAAGTCTGAGAAAATATATGCCAACCCTTGTCAATTTTAGCTGTAAGAATAATCTCGAATTCGTTACTGTTAATTTGCTTGACCTCTGATGACCACTTAACCGGATTTAATATTTGGGCGCTCAACTGTTTTGTGCCAAACAGGAGAAAAATGAGCAGAAAAATTTTTTTGAGCATCAATAGAATATAACGTTTGTTCATC
>BJGO01000249.1 GCA_014190535.1 Bacteroidota bacterium
TCAGAGCCGTGGAGAAGTGGGCGGTATGTATAGGCGGCAGACACAATCACCGCTTCGGTCTCTTTGATATGATTATGATAAAAGATAATCATATCGACTATGCCGGTGGCATCCGTCAGGCCATACAAAAGGCCAATGCCTACCTGCGTGTTCATCAGCTGTCGTTGAAAATTGAAATCGAAACGCGCAACCTTGACGAACTTCGAGAAGTGCTGAGCATCGGTGCCGTGCAACGTATTATGCTCGACAACTATACACCCGACGATATCCGTAAGGCCGTGCAACTGATAAACCATAAATACGAAACCGAAATTTCGGGTGGTGTAACACTCGATAACATTGGGCAATATGCTGATTGCGGAGCCGATTATATATCGGTGGGCGCTATGACCCACTCTTACAGAAGCCTCGATATGAGTCTAAAAGCCATTAGGTAAAAGGAGTTCTTTTTTCAATGTGTGTTGATGATTTATAACACACCACTCGTCTTACACCTCATTTCATAGCAAGAACAGTTAAGCGAATCCGCTTATTTTTGGCGCGTCGTCATGAAGCGTATTGCCTTTATTATTAACCCCATTGCCGGCATCCGTAAAAAAGTGGATGTATCAGAATTGATACGCCGACACATTGATTCGGAAGCCTTCGAATACCGGATTTACCATACCGAATATAAGGGGCACGCCCAGATACTGGCCGCGCAGGCCGTTGAGGATGGCTTTGATATTGTTGCCGCCTCAGGTGGCGATGGTACCATCAATGAAATCGCACGGGCACTGATTCATACGCACGTTTCTTTAGCTATTTTACCTATGGGCTCCGGTAATGGTCTTGCCCGGCACCTGGGTATTCCGCTTCATATTCCCGATGCCCTCAGGCTGATTAACCGGCTTCAGACGAAACGTATCGATACCGGTTTATTTAACAACGCCGTATTTCTGAGTAATGCCGGAACCGGTTTTGTTGCCTGCGTAGCGGAGTCGTTTGATCATAAGAAATCATTCCGCGGCTTTTGGGGCTATAGCCTGCAAACGCTGAAGCATTTTTTCAGTTATAAACCGGTCAACTGCCACATTACCTGCCACGATAAACAATGGAGTGGTTATTTTTTTACTACGAATGTGTGCAACAGCAATCAGTTTGGCTATGAGGCGCGTGTGGCTCCCGATGCCCGGCTCAACGATGGTAAACTGGAAATGGTACTCGTTCGCAAAACCGCTATCCCATCCTACACACTGTTAATGTTCTATCTTTTTTTTGGTAATGTGTACCGTCATCCTTCGGTGATTCATGTACAGGGAACAAGTTTGCATATAGAAACCGATAGCCCCGTTCACTTTCAGGTAGACGGTGAACCGCTGGGAAAAAACAGTACCTTTCAGGCACAGTTGAATCCGCTATCTTTGAGTGTACTGATTCCCTGATACAATAAACTAACCGTAGTCATCCTATGAGCAACAAACATAAAAACCGAGAGGGCATTGTTTTTTCGACCAACCCGGATTATGCCTATACCTATGACGAACAGCAGGAGCCCGATACCCTTAAGCCGGAACAACAACAACTGCGCATAAGCACCGACTCAAAAATGCGGCCGGCAAAATCGTAACACTGATTCAGGGCTTTGTTGGCAAGGAAGCTGACATGGAACAACTGGCTAAATTGCTGAAAACAGCCTGTGGTGTTGGCGGCACCGTTAAAGACGGCCAAATCATCATTCAGGGTAATTTTAAAGACCGTATTTTAACGCTGCTCAAACAAAAAGGATATCGCGCAAAATAACTATGCCTACTTTTTCTCACTTACACGTACACACCCAATATTCCCTTCTCGATGGAGCGGCTGATATAAAAGCGCTGATGAAAAAAGCTGCGGCAGATGGCATGCCCGCAATGGCCATCACCGACCACGGCAACATGTTTGGTGTATTTGAATTTGTGGCAGAGGCCTACCGACATAAAGACGAAAAAGGAAATCTAAAAGTAAAGCCTATCGTAGGTTGTGAATTTTATTTGACCGAGAACAGGCATCAAAAAACATTC
>BJGO01000250.1 GCA_014190535.1 Bacteroidota bacterium
TTGAAGTAGGAAAAGCGCAACTCATTGCTGTAATGAGCCAATCGAATACCGTAGTGTAAGGTGCCGAAATATTTGATGTATGGATTCCATTGTTGGTTACGGTTCTGATTAAATGAAGGGAAACCATCAAAGTAATTACGACCTCCCGACAAAGCGAGGTGCGATCGGCCAATATTTTTTCCTACCCAAAAGTCTGCATATAAGGATCGGGGCGTTTCGAGCATCACACGACCATTAGACGAAAATGAATTGGAACTACTTTTTTTGGTTATCAGATTAATGACACCGGCAGAGGCATCACTGCTGTATAAAACAGACATCGGGCCCTCGGTAATCTCAATACGCTCAATGTTATTTAACTGCATTTGACCGAGATCTATATTCCCGTTTTCTCGACCGGCAACAGGAACACCATCAATGAGTACTTTAATATTTTGTCCGCTTAATCCATTAATGGTTGTATTACTTCCCAATACATTATCCTCAGATAGCCTGATGTTGGGAACAAACGAAATGATATCGCGAAGGGTATTTGAGGATGTTTGTCTGATGAGTTTCTCATCAAGAACCCGAACACGCTCAACAGAGCTGTTAATACGTGTGATATCGAACTGGCCGGTGATCACAACCGAATTTATTTCATTGACAAAACGCTTTAGTTGTATCGTTTTAAATTCGTCGGGTTGTATTTCAAATCGGGTTGCATTAAATCCAATGGCACTTATGAACACTTCGGATCGCTCGGTAATAGCGAGCATTACATGACCGGTCTGGTCCGAGGTGAGCATCTGCTTGACCGTTGGCTGGCTTATGGGAGTTACCGTTACCGAAGCGGCGCGAATTGGTTGATTCTCTTCGTCCAATAAACGGATATTTGTTTGCGCAAGCACGTCTGATGATACAATCATACATAGCATCAGGGAGAGCGCATAGATCTGCTTCCTGATGTATGAGTCCGTATTCATCCGATGCATACGATATATTTAGTGTTTAATCAGTTTTCCGGTACTCGTACCCTCTATTGTTTCGAGTGTTATTAAATACAAGCCTTTGGGTAAAGAGGACACGGAGATGTTACCGGACTTTTGGTTCAGGTTATTTACCGCAAACAACAAACGACCACTAATGTCCGAAATGTAAATACGATTAATCCTTGCAGAAGAATTGATGTTAAGCTGATCCGTTACCGGATTGGGCGAAAAAGACCAGTCGAATGCGGCAGAAACGGCTGAAACGCTAGCTCCAAAGCTAACCGGTTGTAATTCAAACTTCGCCATACCATCTGTAGAACGAAAATCAAGGAATCGCAGGCGATAAGCGGCGCCGTTAGCTAATTTCACATAGTAGACTAAAGAGTCTTCAATGCTGAAAGCCCCATTGGCAAATACTTTCCAAGTATAACCGATGGTAGAAATCGAATTACCCAATTGTGTTTCGTAGTCGGCATAGGCCACCGAACTGATGTCAACAGGATAAGCCTTAGCTGTTTTAACAGACTTGTTAGTCAGAACACCGGTTACGGGATAAACCAGTCCGGGAGCTACCTCATCCACGTATTTACCAAATAATAAATCCCAACCCTCGGCCGGTTCGCTGTTTGCAATTGTACCGTTGTCGGCATTGATGTAAACAAAGTTTTTGCCGGCATATCCCTGAGCTGTTTTAGAAAATGACAATTGGTAGGTATTACTGTTATCGAGGTTAGCAACAACGATTTGCCATAACGTATCGAACTGGAGTTTTTTTACCCAAAGTTTTTTGTAGTTGCCGGAGGGAGTTTTTAAAACATATATCGAGTCGCCTACCACATTATAGGAAGGGTTGCCAAGATATTTGCCCCAGCCGTAGTCGAATGGCTCTGTCGTGCTTCGGGTGCTGTTTAAACAACCTTCATCCCAGTTGGTATAGTCGTCGCGCAGTTGCTGCCAGTTCGCCATATTGTTTACATTGTCTAAGGTATTAAATCCGGAAGAGTCCGTACCCGAAACCTTCTAGATCTCTATGCCATAGCCGCCG
>BJGO01000251.1 GCA_014190535.1 Bacteroidota bacterium
CAATATGATTTTATAAACTAAGATCATTTAATTTATTCCTTGAATTTCAATAGCAACGATGGAAGCTCTTAGTTTATTATTATAGCTCTCACCACCGGGTAAGCTCCTCATAAGCCCGACTGTTATCTTTTATCATTTTTCTAAATTGGTAAGGAATTGTAAATCGGTTTCAGAGAGACTACCTGCTAAAACAGCAATGCCTACTATTGGGCATTATTTTTTTTTGATGACAGCATTTCACGGGCATATCATATTGATATACATCAATTGATTTTTTAACTTTTTTTATTAACCCGAATCAGCATACAACATCTTATTTCTCCGCAATTCCGTAACAAATATATTTCCATCTATCAGGGCATATCTTGTTTAATACTAAATCATCAACTGCAGAGAGCACATTTCGTTGACGTTCAGTTCTGCCGAATGTTCCAAGTAATCCTGTTGTCTTAATGTCGTAGTAGGAAAAGTCGCTAAGAAATTCTTTCATTTCATCTAAGGACACGTATCTCCATGAACTGCCCCATTGCACAAAGCGTTTTCTTAATCTACGGTGAACAGCTGAGGCAGCCAGGTTTTCTGCAAACAACAGTTTACCTCCCGGTTTCAATGCTTTATAAATTTCTTTGAAAACTTTATGTTGGTTTTTATAATTATCGTTTCTGCCAATACCACCAATGATTGATTTGAAAACGATAAGATCAAAATATTCTTCATATGGAATGTTGGTAGCATCAATATCCTGGTATGTTATCCAAGTTGATACATGGTGTCGTTTATGAAGTGGTTCTGCTGTTTTTTGAACATCCTTCAGATCAGAGCAAACCACAGTTTTACCTTTTAAAGCCAACCAAAGCGAGAGTCCGCCCTCCCTACCACCGAGCTCAAGACTGTGTTGAATTTTGTCCCATTTAACTTTGCTGTCCCAATATGAAAGCGCTTTTGACCAGGATTTAACATCCCATTGTATGATGTCTTTAGTTAATTCTTTAATCATCGTGTGCTTGCCGGCTGCAATCTGTTAAAGACCGGCTTTAGATGCGGCCTTGTTAGATTAATTTATAATTTGTTAAATGTTTGTTTTACCTGTACTCCCTTTGCCAATGTTTGATAGACTACACAATATTTTTCAGTAAGTCTGGAAAGTGATTGCATCTGTTCGTCGGTGGCATTTGTATTAAGCATAAAAGAGAGGCGAATGCTTTTGAATCCTACCGGAACCTCTTTTGATACTCCCAGAGTTCCGCGAAAATCTAAATCACCTTCGGCTTTCACTATTCCTTCTTTGATCTCAACCTCAATAGCCGTTGCGACGGCAGCAAGCGTAACTCCTGCACAAGCAACCAATGCTTCTAAAAGTAAATCGCCCGAACACGCTAATATACCTGAGCCACCTGTTGCCTTATGCAGCCCCGCTTCAATTATTGCTTTGCCTGTTTCTACTTTGCAGGAAATACCTTGTCCGATTTTTCCCTGAGCGCTTAAAGTAATGTTGGCTGAATCGGGTTTTTCGCGATACATTTCTTTGATAGGTGCCTGTATCTTTTTAAGTTCTTCTGTATTCATTAGTTCAAGTTGTGTTGTTGTTTAAATTAATTTCCGGAATGATCCTATGCTCGTCGCTAACGGCAGACTGTGAAAATACGCTCCACAATTTAAATGCTCAAAAGGAGGTTGCCATCAAGCAACAGAAGCATATATGAGCAACAAAAAAAACCTTGCGATGCATTGTAAGTTATTTCACAGCCTGACGGTTTGCAGCTACCCGAAGGGCGGGACTTTTACCACAAAACTTGATTTGAAAAACTAAACTTCCATTAACCACAAAACTGTCTTTGGAACACGAAACCACGCCTTTTGGGTAGGTGCTGTTAGGTGCTGCCCTTCTTTTCTGTCGTGTTGTTGTCTGTCCATTTTACTGCTGTTTTTGTGCGTTGGCTTGGTGGCTCTTTTGGATTTTTTAGCATTGGTCTGTGC
>BJGO01000252.1 GCA_014190535.1 Bacteroidota bacterium
TGATCCTGTTTCGGAGTTTAGTTTTTCTGGTAGTGGAGCGAACGTTTCGTTTACTGATTTTTCCACGACTTATTCAGGCGGAAATCTGAGTTACACCTAGAATTTTGGTGATGGCAACATCTCAACACAACAAAATCCTACACATACCTATGGATCAAACGGATCGTACACCGTGAGCCTTATTGTTACGGATTGTATTTTTTCGGATACCATCAATAACACTGTTTCTCTTGGTACTACAGGCATTGATTTTACCTCAGAACATCCTGTAAGTATTTATCCGAATCCATTTAATGATGAAATTAATCTGATTTTGAGTTCAGCAGATAAAGAAATGCCTTATTTACTTTGCGACCTTACCGGTAAGATTATCTGTGAAGGTATTTCAACAACCCGTGAATTGCGTATTGAAACAGAACAGTTGCTCGCAGGATCGTACGTGTTAACTATAGGCCGGGAGTACAGGCGTTTTTATAAATTAATCAAATACTGATTGGCGTTTAATCATCTTGGTTTATATGAAGCCCCCCACGCGCTAAAGGCATACGAAACGTAATGGGTTGGTTTGTAGAGAGAATTACGCCGTGAACGAAAGCGCATTACTATAAGTTTCAATGTTGTTCAATGGCATCGCTTTTGTTACATAATATAAACCCTATTTTTTATTTTCACTATTTATGAAATACACGTTATTGCTCATACTCCTTGTATACAATTTTTATACTAAGGCTCAAATAAAACAAGCCGCAGACTTCGGATTCAGGCATTTCCGATTATCCTATGATAAAGACACTGTGGACATCCTGCTTCAATCAAAAAAAGGGGACGAACTTAAAACGAAGCCTGTCTTTCTATTTTGTCAGGGTAGTCTGCCTATACCATTAATTATAACATCGCAGTATGGAGTAGTTCCATCATTTCCGTTTGATACGAACATGTTATGTGAGAATTACCATTTGGCAATCATTGGTAAGCCCGGCATTCCGTTAATCACGGACATAAGTAACTTACAGGAAGACCTGACCTATCTGGATGAATCGACGCATCGGCCACCCCTTATTTATCTCAGGAATGATCATCTTGGTTATTATGTCAATAGAAATCTTGCGGTCATCGATTTTTTATGCAATCAGAAATTTGTAAGCACATCAAGCTTAATTGTTTCCGGTCATTCTCAGGGCGCTCGAATTGCCTTAGAGATGGCTTTAGCATCAAAAAAGATAACCCACCTGATTTATGCAAGCGGTAACCCTTGTGGACAAATTATGTCGATGATTGCAAGGGCAAGACAACAGGAAGATCGTTATGATACAACGACTTACGTTGATAACGATTTTCGACTTTATGAAGCAATAGTAGCAGATAGCAGTCGAAATGATACATCACTTGGCGAAAACTTTAAATCGATATACAGTTTTTCTGCATCTTCAATTCAATCATTCTCCCGAATACAAATACCTACTTTTATTTGTTATGGCAGTTTAGATATAATTTCTCCTTTTAATGATTATTTGCGTGCTGAACTAATACGTCAACGCAAAAAGAACTTCACATTTAGAACCTATGTAGGGTTAAATCACAATTATATGGGACTGCTAGACGATGGAACAAATAATTATGATGATTATAACTGGGACCTTGTAGCGCAGGATTGGCTGAACTGGTTAAATAATAATCGTTGATGTTGCTATAGCCTTAAAGCCAGGTATACTTACATCCGGTATGATACATATCATCAAGCCGTACGCCAAGCTTCCTGCGACAACCCTTGCTAGTCCGGAACATTTTGATCCTTTTCAAGATCGAAGCTGCTTCGCTGTGTAGCAGACTTCATTCCTTCGTAACGAAAAACGGAATAAACTTATGTGTGATGCCATTGTGATTGTATGTATTGTAATTCCTGTTCGCCGGGATAACTGATGGATCAACATAGAGGCAAAAGTATAAGGCTAAAAGC
>BJGO01000253.1 GCA_014190535.1 Bacteroidota bacterium
GTTGTTACCTCAGCGGCGGCAACAAGCACTACCTGGCAGAATGTAGTTACGACCTGGGGCAGTACCAATGCCGCACATAAGCTTACGCAGGTATCTGCAAATCTGTATTCGTTTTCTATCCCCAATATCAGAAATTATTATAATGTTACCAATGCCGGTGTTGAGGTGTTGCGGTTGGCCATGGTATTTCGTAATGCTTCAGGCAATGCCAAAGGCGCCAATGCAGATGGATCCGATATCTTTTACGATTTATATAATGGTGGTGCATTGTACTCTAATTTTTTCAGTCCGGCAGAAAATGCCGTTTTACTGGAACTAAACGACACTTACAGCTGTGTTTTTAAAACCTCGCAGCAGGCAACAATTACTTTGTATGACAACAACGTAGAAGTATTTCAGGCCAGCAATACGGATTCAATAACCTATACCTATAATGCTGATGTATATGGTAAACACTGGATTAAAGCTGTTGCTCAGGCAGGAAGTCTTGTAAGCATTGATTCATTTTATTTTCTGGTTAGGGAGCCGGTTGCCGTAGAGCCACTTCCTGCAAATACCAATATTGGTATTAACTATTTATCCGATACATCCGTTCGCCTCGTATTGTGTGCGCCCAATAAAGAATATGTATTCGTTATCGGAGAGTTCAACAATTGGCAGGCCGATGAGCCTTACTACATGAAAAAAACGCCGGACAATAATTACTGGTGGATCGAACTGAACGGACTAACGCCCGGGAATGAATATGCCTATCAATATTGGGTTGATGGCAGTATTAAAATTGCAGATCCATATACTGATAAAGTGCTTGACCCCTGGAACGATCCATTCATTACCGAAACAAATTATCCCAACCTGAAACCATATCCTGAAGGGGCATCGGGTATTGTATCAATACTACAGACCAATCAGGTACCATACAGCTGGGTGGTTACTAACTTTGTTAAGCCGGCTCCTTCCAAGATGAATGTTTATGAGTTGCTGATGAGAGAATTTATAGCTCGTCACGACTTTAATACCATGCTTGATACCTTGGCCTACCTGAAACGTATGGGCATTAATGTGATTAAACTGATGCCCGTTAATGAGTTTGAAGGCAATAGCAGTTGGGGCTACAATCCCTCCTTTTATTTCGCTCCCGATAAATATTACGGACCTAAAAATGATTTAAAACAATTTATAGATCTGTGTCATCAAAATGGTATTGCGGTATTACTTGATATTGCTTTGAATCATTCTTTTAGTCAGAGTCCTTATGTGCAATTATACTGGAACAGTGCCGAACAGAAACCTGCACCGGATAATCCGTGGTATAATACCGATGCCAAACATCCATTTAACGTAGGCTACGATATGAATCATGAAAGTGCATTTACGAAAAAGTTTTTTACGGATGTAACTCGTTATTGGCTCAGGGAATATAAGTTCGACGGCTATCGTTTCGATTTATCAAAAGGCTTTACTCAAAACAATAGTGGCACAGATGTGGGTGCCTGGAGTGCATTCGATCAATCGAGGCTGAATATCTGGGATGCGTATAATGACTCGATTCGTTTACAGTTTCCTGATGCGATCCTTGTATTGGAGCACCTCGGCGATAATGAAGAAGAGAAACAATTATCAAACATGGGCTTCCTGCTTTGGGGTAACCTGAATTACAACTTTGGTCAGATGGCCATGGGCTTCAGCAGTGGGTCGGATGTGTCCTGGCTATCCTATGTTCAGCGCGGCTGGCAACAACCGCATGTGGTCGGCTATATGGAGAGTCACGATGAGGAGCGCCTGATGTATAAAACTTTACAATTTGGTAAAACAACTTCCGGATACAGTACCAAGGTTTTGGATACGGCATTACAGCGTATTGCGATGTGTGCAAATATTTTCTTTGCTGTTCCCGGTCCTAAAATGATTTGGCAATTTGGTGAACTGGGTTACGATTACAGCAT
>BJGO01000254.1 GCA_014190535.1 Bacteroidota bacterium
TATGTTCGTCTCTTAATATATCAGGGTTGTTATACAGCAAGTCAAATATCATAGAGTTGGGCAGCACATCTTCTCTTTGTATGGCATTAAGCGCCACCTCGAGCGAGAGGTTAGGCGAGTGCTGATTCAATTCATTGTATAATGCCCAAGCTTGAGAGGGCACGGCATTAAACACTTCGTTGCGCAATTGTGTGGTTTGGCCGCCGTCTATAAGCAGTAAATATGCCTGCTTGGCTGTTACAAAATCATTATAACTCGATGTAAAATTGTTTTTCTTAACACCTAATTCTATAGAGCTAAGTATTGGCTTAAATGCATCAGGTTTTTTTACTGTGCAGGGGTTAGGATATAGAGGAATATATATTGTTGAAACACCGCTAGAAATATTTATAGGCTCTTTACAAGCATTACCATCATAAAAATAACTCAGGCTGTTGCTTGCGCTGCTTCTGCTGATATGCCCAACCGGATTTGAATTAGGTGCATTAAAACAGTTTCCGGCTGATAGGTTTGAAGTCCCCTGGTTTGACCGTATTCCGCTATTTAGAATAGGGTCGCCATTCACCAGCGGGTTACTACTAGTACTTGCTATATTTTGCATAACCTGATTCTCAAATGTATTGCATTTGAATTGAAGACCATAGACAGCAGGGAGAGTTACATTATAATTATTCCCCACACCCATAAGCCCCACATTATTAAGAGATGAAAAAGTATTTCTGTAAATCTCGTTTGAAGCGGCACCGCTTTGATATATAATTACGCCATCGCTTAAGCCAAAGTTAGCGCCGCTGCTTCTCTCAAATAAATTATTTTCTATGGAGTATCCGCTGCACTTAATTGCGTATAAACCTACCTGATGCGCATTACCTGCGCCGGAGTTTCCGTTTAGCGGGTTATTTCCCATATTAAATTTTGAATTAATTGTTACAAATCTGTTTACTGATGATGCTTGTATGCCTCGGAAATTTTGTTGAATTTACAAAGATTTACGGTAAAGAAATTAGCCGTGGCAGCGTTCGATGCATTTATCCCCATATATAAGTTATCAAATTCAGAGTAAGTAATATCATTCCATGGGCAGGGTTGTCCTATGGTTTGTGCTCCGTTACAAGTTCCGCTCACGCTAAAGTTTGCATCAAGGCTGTAAATGCCGTACCCTAATTGTTGTTGCTGTGTATAGTTTGTTTTCTCATTTTTAAACGTACAAGTCTTAAACTTAATGCCATCTACATTCCACATAGTTACGTGTGCATAAAAAATATTGTCGGTTCTTAATTCGTCAGTGATAGTAAAAGTGCAATTATTAAAAGAACTCAGGTTAGGTTTAAGGTTTCCGTTAAAATCAAAGTTTTGGTACTTCATAAACTCCACCGAGCGGCGGTTGTTCTTAAACTCCGAGTCGCTTGCCTTAACTATGCCTCCGGCCTTGTATATGTTTTGATTATACGAATCCCATAGAGCTATGGCATTTTGAGCCTGCTCAATGATAGAACCATTCTTAATTTCTAAATATCCTTGATGCCGGTATCCATTCGATAAGGTATATTGAGTACGGTTAAACTTACCCAATACCTCAATTCCATACCACGATTTGTCATCGCACACACTCGTTAGCCAACCACCATCAATAATAAGTTTGCCATTAGGTTCTACCACAAACCGTGCTCCTTCTGTCATACCCACTTTGCATTTAATAGTGAGTGTAGCACCGTCTTTAACTATCACGTCACCCTGTACGTATCGCGTAGCATTCCAAAGTATATTTTCACCACTGGCTATGGTAATGGTTGCAGAAGGGTCATAGGTGCAGAGGTGATCTTTATTGATCCAGGTTTTAAGATTATTGATCAGGTACATTCTTGCAATACCTAATTGACAATTCTCCCAATTTGATTGGTAGTTGTAAGCCATAACATTGTTACTTCCTGAACTTTGCCAACCAC
>BJGO01000255.1 GCA_014190535.1 Bacteroidota bacterium
TAATTGATTCAGAATATACCTACACCGAATCAATAAATTGTAAACAAGGATATAAAAATTTTTGCGGCAAAAATCTTCCTCCATGCACAACTATTTCTCTTGAATATGACTCCACGCAGTTTCAATGCAAGACTCTTAAAACACCCCATTCATTTTTGTGTGTAGCAGAAATTAATGAAGCAAATTATTACCGAAAAGGTATCGATCTGATTATTGAGCTGGCCAAAAATTTTCCTGATTGCCGATTCACCATTATTGGCAATACCGGATTTCCTTTTAGTGATTTGCCGGAAAACCTTACTATTTTACCGTTTATCAAGTACGATGAATTGGTAGAATACTATAGCAAATCAGAATTCTATCTGCAGTTATCCATGATGGAAGGATTTCCCAGTGCTCCATGTGAGGCTATGCTGTGTGAATGTATCCCAATTGTAAGTCACGTGGGTGCAATGCCAGAAATAGTTGGACGATCAGGTTTTATCTTGTATAAGAAAGATGTAAACGAACTAATTGCCTTAGTCAACAAGGCTTTACTCGCTGACAAATTAACTCTGGCTAAAGCCGCAAGACTACAGATAATACAACATTACTCTAGTCCCAACAGACTAAGATTAATCGATACAATCAATCAACATTTGCAACATTAAATCCGCTCACCGGAAATCGTGATCCTGAACTTCTTGTCCGGCACGGATGGATATTCTATGGTTTTGAATGGATATGACTTACGCGTATAGATAGCACAATAAGTGTTCGAAATATGATAAATATGTTTTTGTTGTTCCGGTGTGCTACCATCAATGATTCCCGCAAACACTTCATAGTCGATATGTTCGTAATTACTCACATAATCATGCCAGATAATAACCGAGTGTTCATCCTTCAGCAAAGGATATACTTTTTCGGTATCGTTTTTTACACCTTCGTAGCTATGGTCGCCGTCAACAAAAATCACATCGAACTTCTTATTGAGCGTTGTAAAGTCGAAGGTTCTGGAATTGCCTTCAATATGTTTGGCATTATTAAGCTTATTGGAAAACATACGTTGCATATTAAGAAATTGCCCACCCCACCCTAGTGCTTCCATATCCTTATTTCCTAAACTGAGTGATGTAACCGTTGAGCAATTAGGTGATACTACTGCCATACTTTCACCACGCCAAGTTCCAATTTCAAAAAAATCACAATGGCCTTGATATTGTTTTACCAATGCTTGAAGTAATACAAAGTCTATCGGCATGGATGTACCATAGAGCAAGGTGGCAGGTTCTATGGTCTCATTCAGGTCTGGACAAAAATCAAGAAGATCAATTTGAGGCAGGCCCTTACTCCAACCGGATTTAATCACACGCTGTTTGGCCTGATATTTATTTACCGTATGAAATAACGATTTCAAAACAACCGACGGTTGACTTATTAATAATTTAATGAATGGGATTATTAGTGATGCTTTACTCATATTGATTTAGTTACAATAGTATCAAATAATGCGGCCATTTGTTTTGTAATATTTCGCCTGGTGTATTGTTCAATATGGTGCTGTTCTATGGATAAAGATCCGCTCTTCCATTTTGAATACCAATTTCCAATCTGTTGATAGAGTTTCTGTTCATCATTAAAGTTACAGGTAATCCCACTAGATGTTTCCCTAACAATACGTGAGCTGTCGCCGTCCTCCGGGCCAATAACCAATATTGGTCTTCGTGCAGCCAGATACTCAAATAATTTCCCCGGAAGTAAACCATGAACACTAGGCATATTGCCAAGTGATAATAATAACACCGTGGCATTACACTGATAGTATGCTATCTGATTATGTGGTAAATAGTCGAGGTGTAACAAATTTGCGCCGAGATTATATTTTTGGATATCATCATAAACCTGTGTATCATTTTTGCCAATCAACACAAGTTGAAAATCAAGTTTG
>BJGO01000256.1 GCA_014190535.1 Bacteroidota bacterium
GCAAATTGGTTTGAGTGCCGACGAAATCAAATCCCTGCGAGGCTTATCTTTTGCTGACGCCTTGCAAACACTAAGCGGCGTGCAGGTACTACGATCGGGACCGGATATTGCCAAACCTGTATTACATGGAATGCACAGTAATCGCCTACTACTTCTTAACAATGGCTCCCGTCTTGAAGGACAAAACTGGGGAAATGAACATGCTCCCGAAATCGATCTGAATAGTGCCGGTTCCATAGAAGTGATCAAGGGGGCCGCATCATTGCGATATGGCTCAGACGCTATAGCCGGTGTTATTGAAGTCTTACCCGCCCCTTTTGATACGACTAAAACCTGGAGCGGTTTTATCGCACTTCACGGATTTACCAATGGCATGGGTGGTTCCGGATCCGGATCACTTGATTACTTTAAAAAAACAAAAAAAATAAGCAGTAGTCTTCGATTGCAATCCTCATACACACGCCATGGTTCGTTTAATGCACCTGACTATATTTTAGGTAATACGGCTTCACGTCAATTTAATCAATCCATACACTATCAGGTTGTCCGTAAAGGTCTGCAAGCCGAACTCTCGTGGAACCGATTCAACAGCAGACCGGGTATACTTGCATCTTCTCATATCGGTAACCTCAATGATCTTAATGAAGCTTTAAATCATAATAAACCTACTGTTAATTATCCATTTACCTATGCTATCAAACGTCCCTATCAGGACATCATGCATCAAACGTTTCAGGGCAAGTTAACCTATGCACTTAAAACTAAAAGCCACATAGTACTTCAGTACACGCATCAGGATAATAATCGTAAGGAGTACGATGCACAAACTCCATTCAGCGACTCGCTCGAACGTGGAGCGGTAGCTGATTTAAATTTTCTCTTAATCACCGATCAACTCCAATCCCGATGGATTTTGCAACATGAAAAACACTCTTCAGAAATAGGGCTTGCATTAGGAACTCAGGGGCAGGGATTCAGAGGTACCGGATACCGAAGCCTGGTTCCGAACTTCCGTAGTTATGACCTCGGTGCATACAGTATACAAGCAATACATATCAAGCAGTTAACGATAGATGCAGGTGCCCGATATGACTATAAAACCATTACTACCTTTCAACGAAATCCGATTAGCTTGAAAATTGATGAGCGTAACATGGAATTTCATGCGTGGAGTTTTAATATTGGAAGCAAGCTGGTGACGAACCATCACTGTACCCTGAAAGCAAATTTGGGAAGGGCTTGGCGTGTACCTCAGGTTATTGAATTGTTTGCCAGAGGTATTCACCAGGGTGCGGCAAGCTATGAACTGGGTGACAGCTCCTTGAATACAGAGAGAGCACTAAGTGCTACCATCGATTTGAATTACGACTATCATATTCTTCATGTTCATACCACCATATACCATCAGTATATCAGTAATTATATTTACCTGCGTCCGATGCTTTATAATATACAACTGATACAGGGCGCCTTTCCGGTTTTTTCCTATCAACAAACCAATATGACTTTTACAGGTACCGATATAGATGTTTCGTTTTCTTGGAGTAAGCTATTGTCCTCTTCACATCAATTCAGTTATCTCTATTCCAGAGATATAACTAACCGGAAATATATTCCGGGCATAGTACCCAACCGCCTTAAACAAGCTTTAATTATAAATATTATGCGCAAAACTTACGCAAAACTTGATTTTAACATAGAACAGGAGTCCGCCTTCGTTCAAAATCTGGTTGAGCCTGAAAGTGATTTTGCGCCTCCTCCCCCAACCTACACACTTTGGAATTTTCATCTGAAGTATGAATTAATTACTGCAAAATCAGGCACCTGGTTCATTCAAGCCGGCAGCACCAATCTCTTAAATACACGTTACAGGAATTATATGAATCGCTTCAGGTATTTC
>BJGO01000257.1 GCA_014190535.1 Bacteroidota bacterium
ATGCCTATGTATTTTATGGCATCATTGCCTATAGGTATTAATCGTTCCTTATCTCCCTTGCCGGTAACTTTTATGAAGCCGATGTCGAAAAATAAATTTGATATACGAAGATCAACCAGTTCGCTGACACGGAGCCCACTGCTATATAGCGTTTCTAGTATAGCCCGATTTCGAATGCCGTCAGCAGTGCTGTGATCAATCACAGAAAACAGTTGCTCTATTTCCTCAAAACTCAGTACATCAGGCAGTTTGCGCCTCAGTTTTGGGGCCTCCAGCAAGTCAGCTGGATTCTTGTCACTCAAATCCTCGATGAGCAAGTATTTAAAGAAAGAACGTAACCCCGAAATAATTCGGGCCTGAGAATAGTCAGCCATGCCACACTTATGAATGTGTTTGATAAATTCTTGCAAATCATTTAAATCGATAGAGGCCGGAGATTTAGCAACCGGTTGATCTTTGAGATAATCCGAGAGTAAAAGTATGTCGTGCAGATAAGCCTGCACAGAATTGGCAGATAACGATCGCTCTAACTTCAAATAAGACTCATAACCCTTAATCGTACTGTACCAATCCATAAAGCAAAATAATCACGTATTTTATTCAGCATCATGTATTGCTGTAAACGGTAAGGTGTAATTTTGTATAGTTATGAGTAAAGAAAAACGAATCATAATCATTAACGGCCCCAATTTGAATTTATTAGGTCAGCGCGAGCCTGAAATATATGGGCACACCTCATTCGATGATTACTTCTCGAATCTGATTGAAGAGTTTCCCGAAGTTCATCTTGAATATTTTCAAAGCAGCAGTGAATCAGGTTTAATCGATGAACTTCATCGTGTTGGCTTCAGTTATGATGGTATCGTTATCAACGCCGGAGCTTATGCGCACACCTCCATTGCCTTGGCGGATGCGATTGCGGCCATTGATGCTCCGGTTATCGAAGTCCATATATCCAACGTATATCGGCGAGAGGCTTACAGACATCATTCCTGGCTAACGGCAAAATGTAAAGGCCTGATTTGCGGTTTAGGATTAGATGGCTATGCGCTGGCAGTACGCGCGTTAACCAATGCTAGTTAAGGTTAGGGTTCTCCGGAATATTTGCAATAAAACGAAAATTATCGCCAAGGCTTAACAATACATGGCGCCATATTTTTCCGGTGTCTTTAAGAAATACAAACTCTTCCTTTGCCTCAGTCAATATCCACGACTTCTGCTCAACCTCATCCTCAATCTGACCGGCATCCCAACCGGAGTACCCTATAAAAAACTTCACATCATTCGGTGTAATTTGTTTGGTGTCTATTAATAATTTGAGGCTGTCAAAGTCACCACCCCAATAAACATTTTCTGATATCTTCTTGCTGTTCTGAATCAAGTCGCCACGGGTAGAGATAAAATGAATGGTATCCTTCTCAACCGGACCACCTTCGTAAAGCATATATTCTTCCCAAGGAAAATCGTCGAGGGCATCACTGACTTTAATACCGGTAGGCTTATTCAGTATAAATCCGAATGAGCCGTCGGCCGTTTTATGGCATAGTAGCACCACGCTATGACGAAAGTGAATATCTTCCATAAATGGCTCTGCTACAAGTAAAATACCGGCCTGAATACGTGAGGAATGTTCCATTTTAATAGTTTGTTTGAGGAAGATTTAACTTACGTATTCTATTTTAAAACTACGTTGCAATTCCTATCTTCACGGCGTCGAAATTAATAACTCTAATGAATAAATTCATCCTGACTGCGGCCTTAGCTTTGGTAAGCCCGTTTCTTCTGGCGCAAATCCCTTGTTCCAAGCTTTTCATTTCCGATTATCTTGAAGGTA
>BJGO01000258.1 GCA_014190535.1 Bacteroidota bacterium
CTGAGCGAAGAAGATACCTTTTACACCCTGAGCGGTACGTCCGGTGGGTCTAACCTCCGACTCATCAAAACGAACGGCACGTCCGGAGTTTACAGCCATGAGAATCTCGCAGTTACCATTAGTTAATTTCACTTCAATGAGTTCATCCTGATCCTGTATCGTCATAGCATTTACACCGTTCTGACGCGGGCGTGAGAACTCCTCAAGTGTTGTTTTTTTAATGATTCCTTTTTTGGTGCAGAACACCAGATAGTTGTTATTTAGGAATGCTTCTTCGCTCAGATTATTTACGTTAACAACCGCCATTACCTTATCGCCGCTTTCGAGCGCAATAAGATTTTGTATGGTTCGCCCTTTGGATGTTTTATTGCCTTCAGGAACATGGTAAACTTTAAGCCAGAAGCATTTACCATTTTGTGTAAAGAACAACAGGTAGTTGTGATTGGTAGCAACAAACAATTGTTCAATGAAATCATCATCGCGGGTTGATCCTCCAATGGACCCCTTACCTCCCCTGCCCTGCACGCGGTATTCGCTGAGTGGTGTACGTTTGATATAGCCTAAGTGCGATATAGTGATGATCACTTCCTCATCCTCGATTAAATCCTCCATATTAATTTCTTCTGCAGTGTATTCAATAACACTGCGTCGTTCATCGCCAAATCGTTTTTGCATATCCAGCATCTCTTCCTTAATAATCATAAACTGTTTCACCTGATCATTGAGTACTTCGTTGTACCAGTTAATCATCTTCATCAATTCATCATATTCGGCTTTTATTTTATCACGCTCGAGTCCGGTTAAGCGTTGCAAACGCATGTCGAGGATGGCTTTAGACTGTATTTCAGACAGATTAAAGCGACTCATCAGCCCTTCGCGTGCTATTTCAGGGGTGTTACTGCTTCGTATCAGTTGAATCACCTCATCGATATGATCGAGGGCTATCAGCAACCCGGCAAGGATGTGTGCCTTTTTTTCTGCTTCAGTCAATTCGTAACGTATGCGGCGCAGCGTAACCTCGTGCCGGAATTCAACAAACGCCGAAATCATATCTTTCAGGTTCAACAATTTGGGTCTGCCGTTATGCAGAGCAATATTGTTTACCCCAAATGAGGTTTGCAATGGCGTGAAATTATACAGTTGATTCAGCACAACCGAGGCCATAGCATCTTTTTTAATTTCATATACTACACGCATACCGTCGCGGTCGCTCTCATCCCTAACTTCCGATATCCCCTCAATTTTTTTCTCCTGCATGAGTTCATAAGTCTTCATAATCATCTGCGACTTATTTACCAGATAGGGAATTTCCGTTACAATGATCTGTTCGCGGCCGTTTGCGAGGGTTTCAATCACCGCTTTGCCTCGTAATACAACCCGACCACGACCGGTCAGGAAGGCATCACGAACACCTTCCATACCATAGATGATACCACCGGTTGGAAAGTCAGGCGCTTTAATATACTTGGTGAGTTCCTCTATCGTAATCTCCCTGTTATCAATGTATGCAACAATACCATTGATGACCTCGGTAAGATTATGCGGCATAATGTTGGTAGCAATACCAACGGCAATTCCGGATGAACCATTAACCAAAAGATTAGGAATCTTGGTGGGCATCACGGTGGGTTCTTTTAATGTATCGTCGAAGTTGAGCTGAAAATCAACGGTCTCTTTATCTAAGTCAGATAAGATTTCGTCAGATATACGTTGTAAACGGGCTTCTGTATAACGCATTGCCGCAGGGCTGTCGCCATCGATAGATCCATAGTTACCTTGACCGTCAACGAGCGGGTATCGCAAACTCCAGTGCTGTG
>BJGO01000259.1 GCA_014190535.1 Bacteroidota bacterium
ATACTGCTTACATTCCGCCAGATTACGGGCATGTTGCAGATACATACTGAAGTCATCGCCCCAGGGTTGCCCGTCTCTTATGGTGAGCAAATGAAAACTAATAATACCAGCTATCAGGCAAACCGGAATAAGAATCTTAAATGCTATTAATGAGCTCAATCAAACAAAATTAAATAAACTATAAAGCAAGCACCAGCCTATTGCCATAAAGACTCATTACTTATCCGATCTCCTTCATCGGATCCCAAAACAGTTTTTCAAAATCCACCACACAATCATCTTTCACTTTTACTCCATCTGCTTCGAGCAGCTTTTGCATGGCATCAGGTGAGCCAAAATGATGTTTGCCGGTGAGCATTCCCTTTCGGTTTACCACACGTTGTGCCGGCACATGGGGTTGCGCCAGGTGTGAAGCATTCATAGCATAACCAACCATTCGAGAAGACTTGGCACTACCCAGCGCTTTGGCTATGGCACCATAAGATGTTACCCTGCCACGAGGAATCAGACGTACTATGTTATACACCTGCTCAAAAAAATCTGCATTTTTTTTGTTGCCAGATTTCCTGATTGTATCCAACATCTTCATAGCTATCGTATCTGAATATAATGGAGTGTTAAGTCTTAAATTTTTCTTCCATCAATTTTTGTAAGGCAAACATCTCATCTCTGTATCGAGCTGCCTCCGGAAACATTTAATCCTTTGCCGCCTTTTCCATATTGCGTTTTGCATTGCTGATGGCTTTTTCCAATTGCGCTTTGTTCATATACTCGACAACCGGGTCCGCCACCATAGCATTTGTATCAGGTTCTATATAGACGTTTTCGGATTTCATCTGAAGCACCGAAGCCTGTTTAAGAATTTTATCTCTTGAAGTGCCAACCGACTGCGGGGTGATGTGGTGTTCAATATTGTAGGCAACTTGTTTTTCGCGCCTGCGGTTTGTTTCGTCTATGGTGCGTTGCATGGAGTCCGTAACCTTATCGGCATACATGATAACGCGACCATTGACATTGCGCGCGGCTCTTCCCGCAGTTTGAGTAAGCGAACGGGTATTGCGCAAAAAGCCTTCCTTGTCGGCATCCATAATGGCAACAAGGGCCACCTCGGGCAAATCTAAACCTTCGCGTAATAAGTTCACGCCAATTAAGACGTCAAAAATACCAAGGCGAAGGTCCCTTAATATTTCCACACGTTCCAGCGTCTCAACCTCGGAATGAATGTATCGAGCCTTTATATTGAGTCTTGCTAAATATTTGCTTAGTTCCTCTGCCATTCGTTTTGTTAGTGTTGTAACAAGAACCCGATGTCCATGCTTAATGGTTTCATCAATTTCATCCATCAAATCATCAACCTGATTTATGCAGGGGCGCACTTCGATCGGAGGGTCTAGTAGTCCTGTAGGCCGCACAACCTGTTCAACGAAAACGCCGCCGGCTTTATCCATTTCATAGTCGCCGGGCGTAGCACTCACATAAATCACCTGATTGGTAAGCATCTCAAACTCGTTGAAGTTTAAGGGCCTGTTGTCCAAGGCAGATGGCAGTCTGAAGCCATATTCAACCAGATTTTGTTTACGTGAACGATCGCCACCGAACATTCCCCTAATCTGCGGAATAGAAACGTGACTCTCGTCGATGACAAGTAAATAATCATTTGGAAAATAGTCCAGCAGACAAAAAGGTCGTTCGCCGGGCAAACGACGGTCCAGATATCGGGAATAATTATCAATGCCACTGCAGTATCCAAGTTCCCGCATCATCTCTAGGTCAAAGGTTACACGCTCTTTAAGTCG
>BJGO01000260.1 GCA_014190535.1 Bacteroidota bacterium
TTCTGTTTTTACGGCATGCGTGGTATGCTCACGTATTTCATGGTTTATAAGTTAATGATGACCGATAAAGATGCCAACCTGCAATATGGCGCCACTCAGGCTTTCGTATATGCTTTTACCTTTATTGGTGGCTTATTTGCCGATAAAATCCTGGGCTTCAGACGTTCCCTCTTCTGGGGCGGCCTCTTGATGATCATCGGCAGTTTGTTATTAGCCTACGATCCTGAGCAATTTTTCTTTCTGGGCATCAGTTTTAATATTATCGGTACCGGATTCTTCAAACCAAACATATCTAGTATGGTTGGTCAGCTGTATAAAGATGGTGACATCAGGCGCGATGCCGGCTTCCTGATGTTTTATTCCGGAATTAATCTCGGTGCTTTTTTCGGAGGCTATGTGGTTGCCATCGGAAAAGGAACCATGATGGAGTCAATAATTCCCGAGGCATACCGCTGGAATGTTGCTTTTGGTTTGGCGGCAATCGCTATGACGATAAGCTTGTTTACATTTATATTCACGCGAAGACAACTAGGCCCAATCGGACTGGCTCCATTTGAATCGAATGAACCAACGAGGGTGAAGCCCTGGTCGCAATATCTGGTGTATGTAGGTGCAATACTGGCGATTCCTCTGGTTATGAAAATGGTTTCAAATACCATTTACACCGATTATTTTATGTATGCCGTAGGACCATTCAGCCTCATCTATCTATTTATTGAGATGACCCGTTTGGGTAAATCAGAAAATCTTAAACTGATTGCCGCACTGTGCTTCATCATCTTCTCGGTTATTTTTTGGGCCATTTTTGAACAGGCCGGTGGATCGCTCGCGCTTTTTGCCGCCGAAAACATCGGTTCCCGTTTGCTGTTCTTTGATGTGGATCCGAATGGCGTCAACAATTCCATTAACGCACTCTTTGTGATAGTCTTTGCCCCTGTTATCGGTCTGCTATTCATTTGGCTGGCCAAGCGAAAACTCGAACCGAATACCGTCGTAAAGTTTGGAATCGGATTTCTTTTTCTGGGTGCCGCATTTTATACGTTTTACTTTATAAGGTTCACCGGAGCCGACGGTGTGGGGTCTATGAATCTGTTTGCGCTGGCCTATTTTATTGTCACACTTGGAGAATTATTCCTCTCACCGATTGGACTTTCTATTATGACAAAATTATCTCCACAGAAGTTACAGGGATTTATGATGGGGATGTGGTTTTTGGCCAGTGCCTACGGGCAATATGTTGCCGGACTGTTTGGAGCTAGCATTTCGCCGGGCACCGATTCCGCCTTGCCCGATAAAATGATCGCCTACACGGCCGGCTATCGCGATTTTGCTTTGTATGCAATCATTGCGGGTGTGGTGCTTATCGTAATTTCTCCCCTGATCCGAAAATTAATGCAGGATGTGAAGTAACTTTTTTAAATGACTGATGTAATAGGTGCACAATAAAAGTTGTTGAAACAAAAATTATTCAGATACATTTGCAAGTAGTGGTCGGATGGCCGAGTGGCTAGGCAGAGCTCTGCAAAAGCTCGTACAGCGGTTCGAATCCGCTTCCGACCTCACCTCACTTACCCAAACCCCTGACATGTTAGATGCTCAGGGGTTTTGTTTTTTTATAGTACTGCCGTGATGCACTATTTTTTAGTGTGTTTATGATTGAACACAATAGAAAGTACAGAAATGGGATATCTTGTAATTAAAGCTTCCTTACAAATCGGCCAGCTATTAACTAAATCAAGAACACTACAAAGAAC
>BJGO01000261.1 GCA_014190535.1 Bacteroidota bacterium
AAAACTAAAACAAAATGAAAATAACAATTTTAATCATCGCTGCATTCTTCTTAATCCATCTGCATGTAAACAAGGCTCATGCACAATGGGGTTATAAAGTGGTACAAAGCGATTTTGATGGCTCATTCAAAAAAGCCTTTACAGACGTAATTGAAGGTAAGTATTTTATGATTATGGAATCAGGCGATACATCAATACGACGTGCCAGTAATTTCATTCCTCCGGGTTTAGGCTTATATGGCGGTTATTGGTGTGAAACCGGACTTAGTGTTGATCTTGTATTTAAACAAGATGGCCAAGATAATGCTGTTAAGCAAAATGTTCCATGCTTTGTATCGGATAATGATAAATATATCATATTCAAGGAAGAAATATGGACTGATGAATTTATCCGGCTATTCTCCAATTGCACAGAAATGAAGATAAGAGTGAATCAAACCACATGTGATACTAAATATATTACAGTGAATATGAAAAACTCCGGTGAAGCATTAAATTATATGAGCAATAAAAACATAAAATAACTATGAGCGCAACTAATAAATTTGAATTAAAATTTGGATTTGATAGCGGATACACTAAAGAAATGTATAGCGTATAGACTAAATTATACTTCCATCATAATAAGGCTTAAATAAAAACAGTATGGAATCAAAAGGAAAAATGTTAGCGTTTTGCCACAAGGCGAAGCCTAAAAGAAACATCACATTAACTACGGTGGCTGACCGGCTCGTTTATTTTGAGTGTGCTGATTGTAGCGATATCCCCAAAATTATTGAGAATTTAGATGAAGTGGTCCGAAGTGGGGTTATTAACTCAGAGTATTTGTATGAATTATCGTATAAGATTGGGGATAAGAAAGAGGAAACAATTATTGTTAGTATGTTCAAGAATGATGAACAAGTAATCAGAAGTCTTTTTATGAGTTTGTTCAGCAATGATCAACTATAAAGATATACTAAGAGGGTATCGCCACTTCGGTGGCAATTTAGCTGGTGCCACATTGCTTTTTTCTACGTCGTAGCATGCTATAGGTATATGTATTTAACAATGTGAATATTGTGTTAATAAATAAGTAAGTTGGTTTATGCGCTATGATAGATTAAAAACACTTTTATTTGTTGGTGTGTAAATACGTTACACAACCACTATTGAATATTGCTTTCTAAACTTAAGCTATGAAAAAAATACGTATGTTAACGGTAGTCTTTGACGGTGATATCCATCCGGCCGAACTGCCTGCCTTTCGAGGTGCGGTAATTCAAAAAGCCGGGCGCGAGCATGTGCTCTTTCACAATCACATCAGCGAAGATGATTACCTGCGCGGATATCCGGTAATACAGTATAAGTGCATACAAGGGCATCCGGCACTGATGTGCCTGGACTATGGCATAGAGGATGTGCATCATTTGTTCAGCCAATCAGATCAAACCATACACATAGGCGAGCGTTCCCTAAGGCTCCGTATCGAAAACCTGCGGGTGCAACAATGTGTATTACAGGTATGGCACCAGCAGTTTCGCTACCGTATTCATAACTGGCTTGCGCTGTCGCAAAAAAATTATCCGCAGTATAAGGCTCTCTCGGGCGATACTGCCGCACAAGAGCACATGCTGGAACGCTTGCTCACCGGTAACATCATTTCGTTTGCCAAGGGTGTTAAATGGCAAATCGATCAACCGGTTCAGTTGCATATACAGGCTATTAACCGTAGTCGTCTTCTGCCCTACAAGGGGAACA